>JANMNK010000570.1:0-7717 GCA_031373875.1 Pirellulaceae bacterium
TCACGGGTTGGCCAAATCATTATCTTGCCACGAACTCTTATGTGCGATATGCCGAATTGCCTCCTAAGGCCGACGTCAAGAATAATTGCCTTGCTTGCCATAACTTTGGTAGCGCCCACGTCGGTTCGTGGAACGTTGCTATGTGCGATGGTTCTATTCGTCCGCAAAGTTTCTCGATGCGTATAGAAGTCCATCGTGCATTGGCGACCATCGAAACTGGCGAGATTATTGGCGAAGATTAACCTTCTTCCGGCTTAATTCTCAGACCGATTTGAAACGTGTCAAATCGGTCAACCGGATACTAAGATTCATTTCTCGGTAAAGCACATCCACTGCGTTTAACGCGTGCTGTGCGAATTCTTGCCTGGCCAAGTCAGACATCGAGAGGTCTCGCGGGTAGTATTGAATGATCCAAGACCGCAGCCAATCGATGCGTTCCGGCGTTAACCAAAAAGACCGAGGAATTTCTCGGATTTGCTCGTCATCCAGACTAGCTCGCAGTCGCAAACAAGCGGGCCCACCACCACCCGCCATACTCTGAGCTACTGTCACATATTCGACATGTTGAATCGGATTTTGCGGGTCGTTCACCCAGCTTTCTATCAGGCGACTTGCCGATTCTATCTCACGACACTGGTGCGGGCAAAAGATAACCATCCCGCTTTCCTGTCCGCTCTTGAAACGCGCGGTAGGAGTCACAATTTGGCTATTAAATAAATAGGAAGCGACTGCTTGAGATAAGGGTAGTTGCGAATTAGACACCGTCACTCGATTCAATGAGCGCCGAGTGATCCTCTGAAACGTTTCTTCCAATCGCTCAAGTTCGCTCTCCGCGTCCTTGAACGCGTACTCATGGTGAATTAGTAAGTTCATATTACTCGTCGCAATCACATCGTTGTGGAATACGCCCGCGTCGATGGCTTTCGGATGCTGCCGCAACATGAAAGTATTTTCGAGTGCCAAACAATGCTGCCTCGCAATTGCTTGACTGGCCATTTTCGAATGCCGCGATGGGAATTTTTGACTCTTGGCATCTCCCGAGTCCTCGCTGAATACAAAGACACTAACTCCAGGTTCGTTTGACGCGCCCCAAAGACGCATATGATTGGCGGCACCTTCATCGCGAAGTGGCGTCGATGATGGCAAGGGTCCGTGCAGTCGAACTTTAGGTACACTTGAAAAGAATTCTCGCAAGATTGCGAGACGCTCGAGCGCCTCTTGAGATCGATGCAAGTTACTGCAAAGATTGGCAACCGTGACATGCGTCACACCATCGCTGCAGTCGGGAGTCGCGGAAACAGTAGCAGCATTCGCTGTCCACATGAACGCGGAACTGAAGGCAGCCGAAAGAATCGAGGGAGACTCATCCAACGCGCGTTTTATCTGATCCTGGGGCGAGCCTTGAAATCCGAGTTGGGACAACCAGTATAAATTCGGCCGCGGCGATGGAGGCAGGAAGAATTGTGGAATACCCAAATCCGCCAAGCGACACATTTTCGATAGACCTTGCAGAGCCGCTTCGCAAGGATTGGAAATGTGACCGTGGTGCGCTTGACTAGCCAAGTTTCCAACACCCAAACCACCAAAATGATGCGTCGGGCCGACCATCCCATCGATATTAATTTCCATTCGCATGTTCGACGCCGTTGAGAATTCTATGGAAGTAAAATTTTGACCGATTGAGCGAAGGGGCAATCCCTAACCTTAGCTTACCATTGCCGTCCTCTTTCGCCCCACACCACTTCGATTTGGAAACTCGAATAGTCGCCTTCACTTCATCGACGCTTTTTGAGCGAGAGAAAATAAAGAAATAATAAGTTTCGTGTTGCGATTTTACGCTGAAAAGTGGTACGATCTAGAGAGAAGTTAAGGGAATGTCAGCCCCCTGAATTTCTTCCTACATCCCAGGCTTATCTTTTCCTCTGTACTCGATTTTCCAAGCGTGCATTCGCTTTTCGACCGGAGAAACTTGCGCCCCGTTAATAGCTTGGGATACAGGATCCCTTCCATATCTTTTCCACCAAGTCCTGAATATTGCGAAGCGACCGGCCCACAATTCACACACAACAATTCAGTCCTCCAGGATCATGCCCAGCGACCGCGTGCTAATCCAGGGGATTTACTTTGTTGTGCCGAGATCGAGCTATGAGCAGGCCATCCTCGCCCTCAAGAGAGTACCATGAACGGATCTCGCCCAAACCGTCCCCGAAATAATTCGCGTCGTCCCTACGACCAATCGCGTCCACGGCCCGAAGGGTCTAGTAACGAAGTTGATCGGCGATTGCGCGAGCTCGACCAAGAACACGAGCCCATGTCGCTTGCCGAAGAAATTTCCGCAGAGCAATTGCGAGCCGGAAAGCCCATTTCGGACCGACGAAGTCCCCCGCAGGGCGTCGATGTGAATTTGGCCGAACTGCATGCCATGGACGAACCGCAGTTGCTAGCTGTAGCCGAGCGGGAAGAAATCTCCGACGTAACGAATCTTTCGAGACAGCAATTGGTTTTTCGAATTCTCAAAGAGCGGTTGCGAAAGAATGGAATGATGTTCGGCGAAGGAACGCTGGAGATTTTGCCGGATGGTTTTGGTTTCTTACGAAGTCCGCAGAATCATTACGTGTCTTGCCCGGATGATATTTATGTGTCACCCTCCCAAGTGCGCCGATTCGCCTTGCAAAACGGCGATACCGTTTCGGGTCAGATTCGACCACCTAAAGAAAACGAGCGCTACTTTGCCTTACTTCGCGTAGAAGCAATCAATTATCAGGATCCGAATTCTGGGCAAAGCCGCAAAGCATTTGATGCGTTAACGCCGCTTCATCCGAACAAACGCATCATTCTGGAGACCGACTCCAGCAATCCCGAAACACGGATCATCGATTTGATTTGCCCCATCGGCTTTGGTCAGCGCGGATTGATAGTCAGTCCGCCCCGCGCAGGCAAAACAATCTTGATGCAAAAGATGGCACGAGCCGTTTTGCACAATTATCCCCATGCGTTCGTTATCATGCTGCTCGTCGATGAACGGCCGGAAGAAGTCACCGACATGGAACGCGAAGTCCGAGGCGAACGATGCGAAGTCGTGAGCAGTACCTTTGACGAACCCGCATCCCGACATATCCAAGTTAGCAACATGGTTTTGGAAAAAGCCAAGCGAATGGTCGAATATGGAACAGACGTCATCATATTCCTCGATTCAATCACGCGTTTAGCACGCGCGTGGAATAGCGAATGTCATCAGTCAGGGAAACTGCTAACCGGCGGCCTGGATGCCAATGCTCTTCAAAAGCCAAAAGCGTTCTTCGGTTCTGCCCGAAAAGTTGAGGAGGGTGGGTCACTGACCATCATTGCAACTGCCCTTGTCGACACAGGAAGCAAGATGGACGAAGTGATTTTTGAAGAATTTAAAGGGACCGGAAACATGGAAATTGTGCTTGACCGGTCCTTGGTCGATAAACGTATTTGGCCAGCACTAGACATTAATGCAAGCGGGACTCGCCGCGAAGAAATGCTTTTGGATCCCGAAGAGTATCGACGAGTGAGCTTGCTTCGGCGCGTACTTAGCGAAACGAATCCATCCGATGCCATGGAATTGCTGCTCAGTCGCTTGAACAAGACAAAATCGAATGCCGAGTTTTTGATGAGTCTTAAACAAATGTAAGCCAAACCTCGAACCGTTACTCTTATTAGATTGACCATCACGCAACACGATGCCAAGTAAAATAGAAGCCAATCCGCCTGTAGCAAATGAAAAGATCGGAATTGTTGTTTCTCGCTACAATGATAACATCACTCAACGGCTGTTGACTGCGGCCATCGAGACACTTGAGCAGGCTGGCATTGATCAATCTCGCCAAACGATCGTTTGGGTCCCGGGTGCTTGGGAAATCCCGATTGCGACTCAACGATTGCTGTCTCTCCCCGAGATTCGAGGCGTTGTAACTCTTGGAGCGGTCATTCGTGGTGAAACGACGCATGACGTCCATATCAACACATCGGTCAGCCAAGCGTTGATGCAGTTGTCACTAACCGCAGCAAAGCCGGTCGCTTTCGGTGTTCTCACGACGAACAATCTGGAGCAAGCAATTCACCGAGCCGGTGGAAGCGTCGGGAATAAAGGACATGAAGCAGCAACGGCACTGCTAGAAGTCCTAGACGCGCTGGAAAAAATCTCGCCGTCCCAGATGTCCTAGCAACCTTACGGAAAATTCATTTGATCTATTCAGATGACTTGTTCTGTGTCGTAGGGACTATTGCTAAAATAAGTCACTTAATGGGGCTTGCCACTTGCTTCGTTCCACTGCCGTGCAAACAATTCGTGTCTTATGGTCTACCACCAAGGCCACCCACCACGCTTTTTCGTTTTGTGACTCAATTGTTTTGGAGAATGTGTTAAATGGGAATGTTGAAAGAATTCAAAGAATTCGCGATGCGAGGGAATGTCGTGGACATGGCCGTCGGCGTCGTGATTGGGGCCGCCTTTGGTAAGATCGTATCGTCCCTCGTTTCCGACGTGATGATGCCTGTGATTGGCAAACTGACCGGCGGCGTCAACGTATCGGACAGCCTTTACGCGTTGGATGGCAAGACCTATGCAGGCTTGAAGGCTGCTAAGGATGCAGGCGGGAATGTTTTGGCTTATGGTAATTTTATCCAAACCATCATCGACTTTACTATCGTTGCTTTTGCCATTTTCTTGATGGTCAAGCTGATGAATACGGTCAAAAATCGTTTCGAGAAAGAAAAGGCAGCAACGCCGCCTGCAGCGCCAGCCGAAGAAGTTGTTCTTCTCCGCGAAATTCGCGACGCACTGCGCAAGTAAGACGCACTGCGCAAATGATAAAGGCTCAAATCAATCGCGATTTGGAACATATTTTAAATTAGAAAGAGAGGCCGCAATGATTCGTTGCGGCCTTACTTTTTGTATATTTGGGGCAAGTTGCCATTTTCGTATGCCCTAAGTCCGCTAAAATCGCTCAAATTCTGTTTTTTGGAAGACCTTAGAGTCATCCAACTCGGAGACCCGGTTTACAATCAGTGGTTAAACTCATGCCAGCGTTCATTGGGGTTCTGATGCGGTAATCGAATCGCCAAGCAAGTCCCATTCGTATCGAATGAACGTAGGTTCCGACCCAAAATCCAAACACGATCCGTGTTTTCCGTTTCTAATTTCCTGGAATCGACAACTCAATGTCCGCAGACTCTTCGAATTCAACTTCCGTCAACTCCGCTCAAGTTCAGGAAAGCCTGAAGATTGCGCTCGCAGCAGCTCGGGTGGCTGCTGAGAATCGGGGACAAGATATTGTCGTCCTAGACGTATCGAAACAAACTTCTTTGTTCGACTGCTTTCTCCTCGTCACCGGTACGAGTAGAAGGCAGTTGCATGCAATTAGCGAAGACATTCATCGTGTCTTCAAAACGGAACTTCACGAACAACGCCTCAGCATTTCTGGTTATACAGAAAGCCGCTGGATTGTTGTCGATTACGGCGGGCTCGTCGTTCACTTGTTCGACGAAGAGGCACGCAGTTTTTACGACCTAGAGGGTCTGTGGGGTGATGGCACGCGGGTCGATTTGACCGAAGCTTTGCGAAACACCGGCGCGTCTATGACCCGATTGGAAGAATAACGGCTTTTCCTCTGAGGCTTCAATAATTTTTGGGACTATCCAAATATGTCGATTTCAATGTCGCCCCAGTATCTGTTTTGGTACTTGCCGCTCCTAGTTGCAGTTTCCATGGTTTTGGCTGGAACACGACACGAAAAAACCGACTTGATCCTGCGGCAGGCTTGGCACAATGCCATTTGGATTAGCACGTTCATGCTCGTCATCAGTGCATTGCTTTGGTTTGCTTCGATCTGGATTTGAACTTGCAGCCGCCAATCCAAAGCAGAATTTTCTTTCATCCAATTCCAACTATAGTGGATTAGAAGGTCGCGGAACCAGAAACGAGCGATTTTCTGATTGCGGCATTATTGAAGACAAATCTTGCAAACGTTTGCATTTCTGGTTGGTAGACATGACAATTCAACCAGTCATTTCGTAACTTGTTCGGCTGTGTCGTAGGTAATGACCGTTTCTGCGTAACCAAGAAATTCGCAGTACCGTCGTATGCCTGTTTCCACGTGGTCGATTGTTTAAACGATCAAGGAGTTTGATGCTATGATTTTTCATTTCCGCAATTCCAACAGCCGCCGAGCATTTCTTCTGACCGTGGTTTTCACTTTTTGTTGTCCAGCCCTTTTCGGTCAGGATTTCAAAACCATTCCCAACTCGGACCTGGAAAGCTATTTAGCAACATTGTATTCACCCGACGTTTTGAATTGCGAAGTTTGCCGAGAACGGCTTGGTTTGCCTCCTTTGGCCACAACTAGACTCTCCAATGACAATTCTGGAGTCGCTGCAAATCTTCCTTCTCCCAATCATAGTTTCCCCGCAAGAAACGCTCAGCCTACTCAGCAACCTATTGCGGGCAATCCGCCTTCGCCTAGTTCCGATCTAAGTCAACTGTCATTCATCGAACGCAAACGTCTAATGAGTGAAATCGAAGTACCCGAGGGTGGGCGGATTTTGTCGTTCCGAATATTGGAACCATCGAAAAGTGCGCCGCAACAACAGCCTACGAAAATCCCGGGTCAGTCAAACGAAACGTTGACTCCGGAAACTTGGAATTTACCCCGCAAAGCAGACCAGCGATTTACACCACTTGGTCAACCACCAGTTCCTAATCCGCAATCCAATTCAACTCGCCTTGACGATTTGTCCGAAGAGTCTACTCGTCTAGTTGCGCAACCTGTGACACCGTCAGAAGCTTCGACGGAAGCGAAACCCGTTTCATACGTTCAATCAAATGATGATGCAACGACTCCGAAAGTCTGTAGTTCGAAGGAATGCACGGATGAAAAATCTTGCTGCGACGACTCAGAAAAATCGGCATCGACTACAGCAAAAACCATTAGCGATGACACTTGTTGCGAAGAAGGCGGCTCGTTCTGCAAAGACGCGCAGGCAACTGTTGCGAAAACTGACGATGCAAAATGTTGTGACGATCAAGCCGAATGCAAGGAATCGTGTTGCCAGGATGAAAAGAGCAGCAAGTCCGTGGATGCTAAAACTATCAAATTGGAAGACGGAAATGGCCAGTCTTTTACGTTCACGGTTGTGGACGACGAGTCTGATCATAGCCATCTTAACCAAGAAGACGATAAGGAGATCCGCGTTGTCGTTGTGGCGGGAGATGACGGCGAAAAAGGCCCGAAGGCGATGGTGTTGAGAAGCTTGCCACGTACACCAGAGAGCGCACCCCAAGCGAGAAAACGGGAAAACCCAGAAAAAGCTGGGGAGCAACTCGTCCCCCGAAACACTCAGACTACTAAACCCGGCTCGGCATCAAAAGCGATTGACCTCCTTCCACCTCAAAACGCACCTTCGGCAAGACAAATCCGGGACCTGACGATGGCGATCAATCGGCTGACGGATGCCATCCAACGGATGCAACCACAGCAACGCGATCAACGAGGCGGAATACCTCAAAGGAATGAAAATGAATCACAATTCAATGAAATACAACAATCAAGTCCGGAACGCCAGCGGCGGGAAATGGACCAGAAGCGTCAAGCCGAGATGGAAAGGAATATGCGCCGCCAAGCCGAAATGAATTCGCGAAACTCAGGCGACGGAGGAGGGCAAGCTGACGAACGTGTAAATCGCGAAGAAATGC
>JANMNK010000571.1:0-2815 GCA_031373875.1 Pirellulaceae bacterium
TGGAAGTCGATGGAATCCAGGAAATCGCAGTGCTCGCAAGCCGATTCGATCATGGGCGATATCGAGTCTTTCGGATCAAACTTGGATTTCTTGTCAGGGTCCACGCTACCGCAGTTGACGCCCACACGCACAGCACAATCATTGTCTTTAGCTACCTGCGCGAGATATCTGACCTTCTCTTGCCAAGGCTTGTTTCGCTCGTGGTGGTAGAGATGGCCTGGGTTGTACCGAATCTTATTAACACTGCTAGCGACTTTTTCTGCGAGTCGATAATTCTCTTGCAAATCGACGGATAAATTCGCTGTAGTCTGCTTGCGGATTTCTCGAAGAGCCTCGGCATCCGCGTCGCTATCGACGGCGATTCGAACGACGTCCGCCCCTGCCCTCTCAAGATCATGAATCAACGCAACTGTCGCATCAATATTTTGCGTATGCGTTGCCGTCATACTCTGCACGGCGATAGGGTGTCCCGCACCGATGCTGATGGTTCCGATTTTTACTTCTCGTGTAAGGTTTCGTTGTATTTGTGTCATTTTGCAATCGGAAAAATAGGTTGAATACAAAAAGTAGACAGTGCGAACCTCAACTTGGTCGCGATGCAATTGCCGGTTCGGAATGTCTGCAATGAAAAACTATTCTAAGGTCAGATCTAGCGACTGAGGTTGCTTTCTAGACCAACGTCACTAGTTTAGCTAACCTACCATAACCGTCGACCCACGACGCCCATTCACAACTGTTTTGCCAGCAAACTTAGCCGGTATATCGTTCATTGCGTTGGCAAAGGTTCGCCGATAGAATCCCCGAACGGTTTCTCCACAAAATACGGCGGGAGTATACGGTTGCGGTAAAACCCAAAAGTTCGCTTTGAAAAATACACTGCTTCAATCTAAACAGATCGACGGAACACTCGAAATTATTGGTGGAGTGCCAAGCCTCGTTCGTTACGTCATTCAGAATCAACTTAAAAAATACGTCGATCTCACGGACGGGACTTACGCGTGCAGAAAACTTTTCAAGTTCGATCGCAGCTCAACCGCCAGGTGGCGTGCGCGATCGTTCTGGTCGCGTTCGTTCTAGCGGGATCTTTAACTGCACAGATCAAGATTACGGCTTCTCCTACCAATAACCCGCGAATACCAGAATCGGTTAACCAGCCTCCCAATAACCAGCCGAACTCCAATCCATCTCCCGCGACAACCCAACAACCGCCGTTGGCAGCGCCTCTCGTTTCACAGCCCAACGCACCAACCTCCGATGCCGTCCAATCGCGAATCCAGTCGCTTCAGTCCAATACGGATATGGATCCGACTCTCAAGGCATCGTTGACTGCGATCTACGAAGCGGTCTTGGTTGAGTTGCGAGCCAAGGCGGAGTCGGAACGCGTTGCGAATGAACTTGCAGCCAGTGCCGAGGCAGCGCCCACGGCTACGCAAGAAGCCAAGCGTCGTAAAGAAAGTCCGCCGACGAACAAAGATATCCCGAGCAAAGAAGAGCTGGTTGGCTATTCCATCGAAGATCTGCAGACACTGTTACAAAGCGTCCAATCTAGTCTTCAGACGATTTCCGACAATCGCGCGCGCGTTGAGACAGCAATCACGACACGCGAAAATCGAAGAAAGGAAATTCCGCGACTGTCCGCTGAGGACAAAGAACTGCTGCGCAAGTTGACCGATGAGCTTGCCGCACCGCTGACCACAGAGATCGAGCCACTGATGCGCGAAGCACAAGGATTATTGCTTCAAGCTCGACGAGATGCAGTCCAGGAACGAATTCGGAAAATGGAAGCCGAACAGCGTGCGTACGACGCCGAAGCCGAACTGCTGCCGCTGCGCAAAGAATTGTTTCAAGTCGAAGAAAAGTTTCTTCAGGGACAACTCAAGGACATCAATGACGAACTCAAAAAACGCCGAGAAATTCTCATCACAAATGAAAAACTCAAAGTAGAAAAGATCGCCACTACGACTCCATCGGAATTGCAACCAACCGCACAACGCATTGTCAAGCGCGCCAACGATTGGCTTGAATTAGCCAAGTCGAACTCTGCAATTCAAATAGAAATTGAATCGACCAAAGCTCGTTTGGCTTTGTGGAATGAGCGATTCAAGATCATGAGCGAACGGATTAAACCGCAAAACGGAGACGAGGTCGGTGGTTTTAACAGTTTGGTTGGATTGATGTTGCGAAGGCAGCGAAGCGAGTTGCCGGATATTTCTAAATTGACAAACCAACTGCATGACTATCAAGAGCGCATGCAGCAAACAGAAACGCTGATTCTCGAACTCGACGATTGGAAAGCACAACTCGCGGCGCAGCGACAAGACGTGACGCTCTCCGACGGTATGAGCGGCGAAGAACAAATGCCTTTGCCTCAAAGCGGAAACTTGCGAGAAAACTATGAAAAGCTGATCGATACGGAAACGGAACTCATCTCGAATTTCCGCGTTGATGCCACGAACTTCTTTGAGAACCTGTTCAAGGTTGCGGAAGCCAAGCAACAGACCATCAACCTCGTCAAGAATTATCGAGCGTTCGTCGATCAACATGTCCTTTGGATACGCTCGTCCGAACGATTAGATAAAGGCGAGATAAAACAAGCGTGGCCTGCACTCCAATGGATATGCCAATTTTCGAATTGGAAAAAAATCTACGACGCTCTAATTATCGATTCACTCCAGCATCCTTGGTGGCCTTCGATTGCTGGCATCTTATGGATAGAACTCGTTCTCAATCTAAAAAAACTTAGGCGGACGGTTCTAACTTGCAGCGAACAAGTTAGTCGGTCGAGGATGATGAGTTTCTTGCCAACGTTTGAAAC
>JANMNK010000582.1:0-2112 GCA_031373875.1 Pirellulaceae bacterium
TTGTGCAGCCACTACCAAAGACACGCTAGTCCCCCCGGACCATCAGCCGATTTCCTCAAGTCGATTCTTGCCATGCGACCAAAATCAAAACTTGAGTCGCCAGCCAATCGTGGCTCCACAAATCCAGCCGAGCAAGATCCACAGTTAGGGAAGGGCATTGCAGCGATTACCAAGCCCGAGCCCCTGGTTGTCGATAGCGATTTGGTCGTGGAACAATTCGTCAAGCTTACGGGGTTGCCCGAAGTTTTATTGCGCGATGAATGGGTTCTCAAACGTTCTGAAGTTAAACAAGCTCTATTGGCTGATGTCATCGGCCAGGAAACAGCGTGCGATACCGTTGCAGGGATCGTGACTCGCATCAAGTCAGCGATGAACGATCCGCAGCGGCCGTTTGCCAACGCGCTGTTGTGCGGCCCAACTGGTGTTGGAAAAACCCAGCTTGCAAAGTCACTTGCACATTACCTGTTTGGCCACTCCGATACCAAAACGCCCCTGATTCGATTGGACATGAGCGAATTTTCCGGAGTTGCCGCCGGATACCGATTCCTCCAGTCCGGTGACGGCCAGCCTGCCAGTTGGATTCAACACATCCGACGGCGACCGCTGAGTGTGTTGCTGTTTGACGAAATCGAAAAGGCCAGCGACGAAGTGTTTGATATCCTGCTCAGCTTGCTCGACGAAGGCCGACTGACCGACCGCATGGGCCGAACTACTAGTTTTCGAACGACCGTAGTCTTGATGACCAGTAACCTTGGCGGCAAAAGTTCGATGTCGATAGGCTTTGGCGAAAACCCGACTCCCGATTACGGTTCCGCAGTGAAGAAATCCTTCCGGCCTGAGTTTTACAATCGACTTGACCACATCGTTCCCTTCAATTCACTATCGCCCGAAGTCGTCCGCAAGATCACGGTGAAGGAACTTGGGGAAATTGAAAAGCGCGAAGGCATTGTTCGCCAGCGCTTGCGACTGACTTACTCCGACAACCTCATTGATCATCTAGCCAAGACTGGCTTCCACGCAACGCTAGGCGCTCGCCCGCTCCAGCGCACCATAGAAACCGACCTAATCGCCCCCTTAGCCCGCTGGCTCCTAACCCAACCTCAACTCGCCAACGCTACGCTCATGCTCGACTGGCCGTCGACGGGTTTGATAGTGAACAACAGCACAAACCTGTAGTTGTGTCCGGCGTGGCGACCATTTATTTGGCCAGTAGTTTCCAACCAGTGGAATCGACTTCGAGTTGCTTATTTCCTTTCAGTTCGTCATAGACTGCGTGCAATTCGTCGAGGGAGTCGAAAAATCCGGTGGCGAATGCCGCGGAGAAGGATTGGCCGGGGCGGATGGGACGGCCGCCGAATTCTTGGATCATGCAGATGTAGCCGCGCTGATGGCACCACGCTTCGCTGACAATGCTAGGGTCAAGCGTCAGGCCAGCCAGCCAAGGGCCGTCGCTACCGTCTTTCGGGTTGCGAGTTTGATAGCCGCGAATGATTCGAGTCGGGATGTTGTTGTCGGATCGACGATAATTGAATGCCGCGTCGGGAGCGAAATTCTCTGCAAAGGCTGAGGATGGAACGATTTGACCTTGGCCAAGCGATTTTATTGGTATGTCAACGGGGACACCTGGATCGTTAGGGTCGATCTTGTTCGTGGGATAGCTCAAATAGACTTGGCTGAACGTGTCGCCTTGCGAGTGTTTGATGTGACCCGGCATGTCGATGCGAAGAAACATAGCATCACTCGAGTTGACAGCGTCGATGCGATCACACGAAAGGAAGTATCGTTTGCCAACGGGAAAAACAATCGTTTGTGTCCAAGTCGAACCGGTTTTCTTGCCGGGTGCTGCAGTGCGATATTGATACGAATGTTGAATTGCAACAAAATGGGAGCCGCGAATAATCGTCGGCTTGAGCTCTTTGGCTTGCGTGCAGATTTGAGGGCCTTCGATCGACCGTTTTTGCCCTTTGCCGTGATACGAGTTGTTGAATTCGTAGATCATTTCCTCGGGAAGTTGATCGCGATAAGCTTCATCGCTTCCCGGTTCCATTATCCAGTCGACAATATCCAGCCCAAATCCGACATCGCGGAATCCAGTTTTCTTGTCAAGCAAAC
>JANMNK010000605.1:0-2375 GCA_031373875.1 Pirellulaceae bacterium
AGCTTCATCTCCAAATTATTTACTACGGGCGAGAACATTGCTCCGCTCGCGGCTGCGATGGTCGATCTTGTTTGATCTGCGGCGAGCTATTCACTAAGCCCGCGCCGAAAGCTCCGAAAAAGAACGCAGCAAAGCCCCGCAATGCTGTGCGGGCGAAACGCGTTGCTCGCTAATCCCTACCAACGCGGTTGATTGCTGTGAATTTCGCAGTGAAAACTCAAGCTGCCTACGACGGCGAGTTGAAAATAGCGACAACAATCACTACGATTGGTCGGCTTGCTCAATCCCCTTATCGCGATTACTCAAATGCACTCGATGGGTGCATGACTTGAGACATCTTACCCGAGGTTGAATATGAATCTGCGAAATCCTTTGTTGGATGGTTTGTTCCTTGCCGCTTGTCTATCGTCGGCAATCGTTTTGCATGCCCAGCCGCCCACCATTGAACCAACCGATAATTTGGTAACCGACGGCATTCCAGCTATCCCAGCCGAAGTTGCAGAACACGTTCGACGTTATACCGAATCGCGAGCGGCGTCTTTTGTGGATTGGCACCCCACTCGTCGTGAAATGCTGATTTCGACACGCTTTGGAAACACACCTCAATTGCATTACCTCAAGATGCCGGGCGGAGCTCGCACGCAAATCACGTTCTTCAACGAGCCAGTCGGATCCGCAACGTTCGATCCCATTGATGGCGAGTATTTTGTCTTTGGCAAAGACGTCGGTGGCAACGAATTCTCACAGCTCTATCGATTCGACTTGGGCACGGGTGTCTCGACTCTCCTGACGGACGGCAAACGATCACAAAACGGCGGTGCAGTTTGGAATCACGCGAAAGATCAATTTGTTTATGCATCGACGCAACGCAACGGAGCCGATCGCGATCTTTGGAAAATGAATCCCTTGGACCCTAATTCCAATAAGCTGCTGATTGAGTTAACCGGCGGTGGATGGCAGGCTGCCGATTGGTCGCCTGATAATTCTAAGATCGCTCTCATCGAGTTGCTGTCGGTTAATAAATCCAATATCTGGATGCTCGACGTGGCTTCTGGCAAAAAGACGCAGCTAACGACTGATGAAGGCCAAGTAGCGTATAGCGGTGCCGAATTCAGTCACGACGGTAAAGGGCTTTACATTACGTCGGACAAGGACAACGAATTCCAACGACTTGCTTATATGGATATGGACTCTGGCAAAGTTCAATACTTGACCAGCGACATCGCTTGGGATGTGAGCGGATTTGAATTGTCACCGGATGGAAAGACAATCGGCTTTTTGACGAACGAAGCCGGTATTTCCAAAGCGTACCTTATGGATACCGCGACCAAAAAGTATCGTGCAATTCAAGGACTACCGACGGGAGTTATCAGCTCGGCAAAGTGGCATGAGAACAGTCGTGACATTGCCTTTACGATCAACTCTGCCCGTTCCACCTCGGATGTTTATTCCCTTGATGCCCAAACGAACGAAGTAGCTCGATGGACGGAAAGCGAGCTTGGAGGACTGCTTGCCAAAGATTTAGTGGAACCCGATCTGATTCGATGGAAGAGCTTTGATGGCTTGGAAATCTCCGGCTTCCTCTATCGCGCTCCGGAAAACTTTACCGGCAAGCGACCGGTTATCATCAATATTCACGGCGGTCCCGAAGGCCAATCACAACCGATATTTCAGGGGCGAAATAATTTCTTCCTCAATGAACTTGGCGTGTCGATCATTTACCCGAATGTGCGAGGTTCCACGGGTTACGGCAAGACGTTTGTCGCAATGGATAATGCTCTAAAACGTTTGGATTCCGTCAAGGACATCGGAGCATTGTTAGACTGGATTGCTACTCAACCTGATCTCGATTCAGAACGGGTCATGGTCACGGGAGGAAGTTACGGTGGATACATGACTCTCGCTGCTGCCACAACTTACAGTGACCGCATTCGTTGTTCCTTGGACGTTGTTGGCATTTCCCATTTTGCTACGTTCCTAAAGAACACGGAAAGCTACCGTCGCGATTTGCGGCGCGTAGAGTATGGTGACGAACGGATTCCCGAAATCGCTGCCTTCTTTGAAGAAATGGCACCACTCAATAACGCATCGAAGATTACAAAGCCACTGTTTGTTGTCCAAGGCGGAAACGATCCTCGAGTACCGCTGACCGAAGCCGAACAAATGGTTGCCAAGGTAAAAAGCAACAAATCACCGGTCTGGTATTTGATGGCCAAAGACGAAGGTCACGGCTTTCGCAAAAAGAACAATGCGGACTTCCAGTTCTACGCAACGACTCTTTTTGTTCGACAGTACCTGCTTGGCGAGAAATAGCGGAGATTCGGCTTTGCCTTAAAGCTTGCTTTGTAATCATTAGGGCTAATTGGGGACTTCCG
>JANMNK010000613.1:0-6231 GCA_031373875.1 Pirellulaceae bacterium
AAAAGCGAACACAAAGTTTGTTTAGCAATCCATTTCAATTAGACTTGGAGATCGAGTGAGTTTCGTTTTGATTAAAAAGTTCATAAACTGAGACCTAAAACTTTTCTGATGAATCTTGAAACTTCATTCGGATGTTTTGTAATCTGCGACGAATAGATTTTTGAAGCATGGCTCCATGCCTAAAGGGGCTCGATTTACTTCCGTTGAAACATCATTTTCCTTGTCGACAAAATACATTTGCTCTTTGATTTTGCTACAACAGAGTCTCCTCCTCTATCCTTCTCAACAACGAAATCGATCCTCGCTCATTGGCCCACTGTGTTTGATATCGACGTAAGAAATATAACGAAACGATTTGGACGCCGCAAAGTCCTCGATTCCGTGCGGCTTCGTGTTCGACCGGGCGTCACCGGGCTTTTGGGGCCAAATGGTTCGGGAAAGAGCACGTTAATCAAAGCGTTGTTAGGTCTCTTACGCGCTGATGGCGGTGAGGGCACGGTCCTTGATCTTGCGTGGCCGTCGCAGGTACGAGCCATCCGAGAATCGGTTGGCTATTTGCCGGAGGATGACTGCTATATCATCGGTCTGCAAGGTGTAGAAGCGGTGCAGATGATGGCTCGGTTATCGGGATTGCCTCGCGCGGAAGCATTGCGTCGAGCGCACGAAGTCCTGGACTATTGCGATATGGGACAGGAGCGGTATCGTCCTGTCGAAACGTATTCGACAGGCATGAGACAAAAGCTGAAATTTGCCCAGTGTCTAGTTCATGATCCGCGACTGATCATTCTCGACGAGCCTACAACGGGACTCGATCCCTCGCAACGCGATGAGTTCCTGCAGCGGATTTCGACCTTGGCAAAGCACCATGGCAAAACGATCTTGTTGTCGACGCATATTTTGCATGATGTGCGTCAGGTTTGTGACAATGTAATTATCTTGGTGAAAGGCCGCATTCAAGTCGAAGATTCGCTTGAAAATCTGAGTTGTCCGGTTGAGTCGGGACTTTTCATCAAGTTCCTAAATGATATGCCGGACGCTGCTTCGCGTTTTTGTTCGGCTGGTTTGCAATCGCACACTGTTTCCTCAAACTGCATACGCGTGGTCGGTGCGAGCGCTGACGGGATCGGCGAGATATGGCGAGTTGCTTCGACGATGGGAGCGGTTGTTCAATCGGTTGAGCCGATACGACGATCTTTGGAAGACATATTTATCGAAGCGGTCGGGGAGGCTGAACTTGGCGATACTTGACCTTGGATACCGCCAGTGGCGAGGCGATCGCACTTCGCGATCGACGCGATGGCCTGTTGTTGCGTCTTCGAGTATTTCGCTCGTATGGCGAGCTTTTTGGCTTCGGCGATTGATGATATTTGCGATGCTGCCCACCGGCATTATTTTGCTGTTGTTTTTCTTGTACGAACAAGGGCTCGAGTACCGGGACCTGAGGCAACCTGTAGCAGCATTTCTTCGCGGGGCGATGGGGAACGATCAACTAAGTCGCTTGGTAATCGAAGACCCCGCGACGGTTCGACATGAAGTTTGGTCGCTGATGCTGTATTGGTTTTTTCGATATCCTCAAGGCGTGTTGTCTGTCATCGTTGTTGGCATGACCGGTCCCCGTTTGGTCAGCTACGATCTGCGCAGTCGCGCGTATTTATTGTACCTTTCGCGACCGCTGACGCCTCTGGAATACTTGATCGGCAAGATGGCCGTTTTATGGTTTTTACTGGCACTGATCACAACCGTTCCAGCTTTGTTGGTTTACTTTGCGGGGCTCTTGCTCTCGCCTAACCTGAATGCATTTTTGGTGACGTGGGATCTACCCGTCCGGATTCTAGGCGTAACGGCCGTCACCGTGATACCGTTGAGCGCGGTTTGCATTTGCTATTCGTCGCTGACATCGGAAAGCCGGTTTGCGACGTTTGCATGGTTTTCGACGTGGATATTAGGTTGGGTCAGTTACGCGATTCTTACCAGCGGTTTCCTGTTGCGGGGCCGAAACGATCGATTCGACATCGAGTCGCTCAATCATTGGCGATTGGTATCCCCTTACCACATTCTAGATTTCATCCAGTCTTGGATATTCGGTTTGCGAGATTTTTCAGGCGAGATGGCGGTCGCGCTTGCGCTTGTAAGTGGCGTCACAATCTTAAGCATTTTTGTTGCACATCGACGAATTGCAAGCACGCTTCGGAAATAGAAGTTTCACGAGAGAACACCCGTACGAAGTTGACATTTATGGAATCCAATTCAATCGCTATCGAAACTTCGCCGATTCCGCGAGCGCGCTCGTCGCAGTCGCTTGTGTCGCTTGCTCATGTCACGCGATTTTACGGGACCGTGATCGGCGTGAACGATCTGACATTTGATTTACCAATTGGAGCCTATGGACTTGTGGGGCCCAATGGCGCAGGAAAATCAACGCTTATTGGTCTACTAACGGGCGCACTATCTCCATCGATCGGCAGTCTTCGAGTGCTTGGCAAGAATCCTCGGACGGAACCGTCTGTTCTGCATCGAATTGGATTGTGTCCCGCTACAGACATCCTGCTTCCCAATGTTTCGGGATATGACTGGATCGTGCAGCAGATTTGTATGACAGGAGTTTCGATTCGCAAATCCCGTTCGCTGACCGATCGGGCTCTCGAGGCCGTCGGTATGACTGCGGACTGCAAACGTCCGATTGGTACTTATTCCTTGGGAATGCGGCAGAGGTGCAAAATTGCTCAGGCCATTGCGCACGATCCGGACCTTTTGATTCTTGATGAACCCTTTAACGGACTTGATCCAATCGGTCGGCATGAAATGTCCGATTTGCTGCGGCGATGGGCTGGCGAGGGACGAAGCGTGTTGTTGGCTAGCCATGTGCTGCACGAAGTAGAGGGCATCACGGATGCGTTCCTTCTGATCTTTGGAGGCAGACTCTTGGCCATTGGAACAGCCGGGGAATTGCGTGGAATGCTGGCCGAGTTGCCACGTGAAGTGATTGTCGAAGGTCCCGACATGCCGCAACTTGCCGAGCGTTTGGTGTCCCAAGCCTGGATTGACTTTGTCAAATTGTCCGAAGATCGGACACTGCTGAGAATTGCAGCACGCGAGCCAATTGATTTGTATCAGTCGTTATCCCGCTGGGTCATTGAAGATGGTTTGCGAGTCACGCGATTGCATGGGGCAGACGGCGATTTGGCTAGCCTATTCCGCATCCTCGTTTCCCGGCATCGAGGGCAAATGAAATGGTAGCAAATGGTGTCGCGTTGCAATCTGTTCGCCAATATTCGTCACTTGCCAAATGTCTCTTCTTCGGAACGTTGGGTGTGTTTCGATTCGAATTACGAAGAAGCCTGTTGCCAACTCGGTTGATTGGATGGCTGTTCTTGGCAGCTTTTCCCGCCATCCTGCTTGGCATTACTTATTTGCAAATCAATGAAGTCGCGCAAAAGGAGTTGCGACCAAACGATTTGAATTTCGGATTTTCGCTAGCGATGTTTTTGCTGATACCGCAGGTCGTCACGGTATTAGGGCTCATGTTGTGGGCAACTCCTATCGTCAATGCAGAACTCGAAGCGCAATCGTGGATTTATTCGGTCGTTCGCCCCGTTGGAAAGATATCAACGGTATTGGGCAAGTATTTGGTCGCGGTACTTTGGACAAGTTCTGCTGGCATCGCGGCGGCTACGGCAAGCGTAGGATTCACTTTGGTCGATGATCGTGTTCAGTTGTGGTGGACAATGGTCCGGCTGGTGGTCCTAGCAACAATTACTTACGGAGCACTCTACGTATTGATCGGAACGTTGTTCCAGAAGCGTTCGATGGTGGTTGCATTCGTATACACCCTGATCATCGAGGTAGCGTTGTCGTACGTTCCCGCTTCGCTGAATAAGTTCACGGTTGGATTTCGGCTAAAATCTTTGATGGCTATTTGGCAGGATCTACGTCTGGAAGCGGTGCTTGGGGACAACAATTTCTTTGTCGATACTTCGGCACAATGGCATCATTATCTAGCACTTGCAGCGTATGCTCTGATACTTCTCGGAATCGGCATGGGACGCGTGTGGTATGGCGAATACCCGTTACAACCGGAAGCCAGCTAACGACAGATTGGGTTTTGCTAGCCGTTAAACTCCACTTTTACGCTTGGACAATGCTACTGTTTCTAGGCGATGTGGACCGCTACTGTCAATCATGCGGCTTTTAACGAAGTTCCGGTAGTTTTAGTTATTTTTGCCAGGGGGGAAGTTCCGCCTGGAGCGATTACACCGGAAAAGCCGAAAAGGACGTAGACAAGGATTGTCATCAAAGTGCATGACAGTAGGGATGGGTATGGCGCGTGCCATACTCTACAGAATTTTTGGATCCTATCGCACGTTTTCATTGGTCACGAGTAGCGACATATGCGAGCCAAATCCGTAATTCTCCTGATGGTTGCACTGGGCTGTGGTCTTGTTGCTTCCGCTGGTATCAGCAAAGTAGTGTTGGATCAGAAATCAACCAAACAAGTTGAGACGGTCGACATTCTCGTTGCTGTAAAAGTAATCGAAGCGGCAACTAAGTTGTCGCCTGAAAACGTCAAACTCGAAGCTTGGCCAAAAGACCGCCTGCCGGTTGGAACAATCTCCGATTTGAAGGAGGTCGAAGGCAAGTTCGCAAAGCAGCCTTTGTACGAAGGCGAACCCATTCTTCAAAAGAAATTGATGCTGACCAATGAGAGTGCGGCACAAACCATTCCTGAAGGTTTCAAGATTTTCGATCTTCAAGTTGACGACAACATGGGATACATCAAGCCGGGAGATCGCGTTGATATCTTCGGCTACTTCGATAAGAAAAGCGGTCGAGTGAGTGAATCGAAGAGCGTGCTGGTCATGCAAAACGTATCGGTTCACATGGTCGATGGAATCTCCACGCGAGCAGCAGATGATGCCGCTCGCAAAGCCACCAAGACCTTTCAGATGTTAATTCGCGATTCGCAATACGAAGCGTTGAATATGGCGTCGCATCTGTGCGAAGGTAGGCTCCGATTGGCATTGCGCCCTCTCGGTGTCTCCGAAGAGAACGTCACAGACAACGGCGAAGAATTTTTGGGTTGGATTCGTGCTGCGGACGAAAAACAACAAGCTGCACCCGTATTTAGCCCGCTGGATGCGGCTGCACTTGGTATGGGCGATGCTCCTCCACAAGTTGGAGAACGCAAAATCACAGTATTAACTCCAAACGGTTTACAAGTTTATGCCCTTCCCAGCGATGGCGGACTTCCGCAACTGATCGAAGGGGAGGAAAACTCAGGCAGCGTCAGCACCAAGCCGATGTCTGGCACCAAGGGATCGAGTACGCCTGGAGCAAGGTCAAGTGACCGACCGGGTGGATTCTCTCCTCAGTATCCATCTGAACCATCAGCCGATGGCGAAGAAAGTCCCACGGAAGAAGCACCAGCGACTTCGACTGGGAAAAAAGATTCGTAAAGTGTTAGAAAAAGTGTACGAGTGTTGTTCTCCCAAAATATTCCTTAGCCTCAAAACTAAAGAGTAAGCGTGAGTCGAAATCGTATAGGTCGAACCCTGCACAAGGATGTTTAGCAGTGGCTCAGTACAATAATAAAATTACGAGACGTTCGGCAGGCCCAATTGCATTGGGTTTGTGTTTGCTGTTCGCTCCTACCCTTCGGGGCCAGGAAGAAGTCATTTCGCCGTCCGCAACGGCTGTGTCTTCGGGTACGATGTTGCTCACCAAGCCGCAGGATAAACTGCAGATGGTGGTCAACACAACCAAAGTCATTGAGTGCGAGCACGATATCTCTCGGGCCAGCGTCCACAATGACGACATCCTGCAAGTTCGACCTATCAGCCGAACCCAGATGATGGTCAATGCTCGTCGAACGGGCATTACCCAAGTCGATCTCTACGGAATGGACAACGAAGTCAAAACCGTCCAAGTTACGGTGTTGGGTGACTCTCGCGAGCTGCAAAATGTGCTGGCGTACGAATTCCCGACTGCGACCCTCAATATTCGTCCAATCCAAAACGCCGTTATCGTCTCCGGTTTCGTAACGGGTGATGACGATGTCGAACAAATCATTGCGATTGCCGAACAATACTATCCGACCGTGATCAATAGAATCTCGGTTGTTGGCGTCCACACCGTTATGCTGCATACGCAAGTCTTGGAAGTCTCCCGAACCAAGCTTCGCGAATTGGGTGTCGACTGGCAGCTGGGAACGGGTAGTGGATTTATGAAGCAAAG
>JANMNK010000623.1:0-3790 GCA_031373875.1 Pirellulaceae bacterium
GCACGGGTCCACCTTGTTGTTTCTTCGTTTGTTAGCGACTCGGATCTAGTTCGTGCATTAAACTCGCCGCTCATCCAAGTCTTTCGACAAGGCTACGCGTCAATGCCTAGTTTTTATGTCGATTCGCTGAAACTGGATGAAGAGTATCAATACATATTACAACGTCAATACGCGACGAAATACCCAGGCAATCTTCTGGCGCAGCCCAGCTTGTTGCTCAATCCATGGGATACGGCAACGACGCAAAACGCTCGCCAAGAGGCCGCTGGGGGAGATATGCCTCCACCCTCAGCCGCTGCACCCATGGCCGCCGAAGCGTTATCGCGTTCAGAAGCCATGAACGGCCGTATAGCGGCAAATGGCGGTCGCAGCACCTATGAGTTCTTGACAAACAGCGCTGCCTTGCTTGCGAATCGGAGGCCCGATGACGCAGGTTGGATTGAGTTGCCCGTTGCAAGCTTGGCTGGCTACCACAACGTCACGGTCGTCGTCGTCCAGCCTCAGGGAATCTCAACCAAGACAATTGCAATGCCTTCGACAAAGATAGCCGTGAGCGACCTGCGTTTGGCGCAATCTTTCCCGGAAGATAAACATTTGTCGCAGCAGCAACAGGTAAAAATTGTTGAAGCGAACGCGAAGACCGACTTGGGCGACGCTCGCTCAACGCGCGTCCAAATCTACTCCAGTCTTGGTGATGTATTCAAGCTTTATCTATCACTCGCTCCGGCGACCGAACTTCAGAAATTTCAGAAACTCTCCAGATGGAATGAATTGAGCGAAGAACAAAAGCAACTGACATACAACGAACTGGCTTGTCATGAATTGCATGTCTTCCTCTATACCAAAGATCGACCATTTTTCGATAAAGTAGTCCGTCCCTATTTGGCGAACAAGCTGGCACCCCAGTTGGTTGATGGCTATTTGCTGGAAAGTGCGATTGAGAAATATGCCGACCTTTGGCAACGTAGCCGGCTCAACACGCTTGAGAGAATTTTGCTCGCCGATCGAGTTGCTTCAACAAAATCTGGCGCTCGTAAATGGATTACAGATGCCGTTGCTGCAAATCCTGTTTCTCCCGAACTGCGATCGCAAAAGTTCTTAACAGCCTTGTCGGGATTGTCGTTGGATCTAGGACGTCCTGAGTTGGAGGCGCTTTTCTTGCACTCGGATGGGCGACAACTGGGAGAAGCGGGTGGCATGGGCGGAGGTGGCATGGGCGGCCTGCCGGGAAGTTCGGGTGTCGACGAGAACACCAATCGATTTGGACTAGGATTGGCTCGCGACAAAGAGTCTCTTAGCGAAAGCTTGAGCGACGAGAAAGCGAAGGATGCGAGCGGTCTCGGAGAGGAAGATTTTGATGCCGATGGTGTCGTTAATGGACCAATGGGCGGCGCAGCTAAAAAGAGTGGAATGCGGTCAAGACGTGGTGTCGCCTTGGGCAAGCGTCCAATGCTTTTTCAGTCATTAGATGCAACTCGCGAATGGGCTGAATCGCAATTCCATCGCGTGTTGATTGGACACCAAAGCCTTTCGCTTGTCCCTCCCGGTCCCATGTGGCAGCAACTGGCATCGCAAGATTCCATCGCTGGATTTCTTTCCACGGAAGTACACCTTTCAAGCAACACGTTGACCGAAGCACTGTTGGCGCTTGCTGTGCTCGATCTTCCTCTCACTCCGCCCCAGCCCCAATTGGTTGTCGAAAATGGACGGCTCTTCCTGACTTCATCAAGTCGCTGCGTCGTGTTTGTGGAAAAGATCGAAGAAGCTAAACCATCTGAGGGCGGTGCCACAGTCATGGTGGGTCAAGACATCTATCTCGTCGCACCCGGTGCCGAAGCAGATCCTCAGAAACCTGTTTCTAATCAGTCACTTGTTCGAGGCGTCGGATACCGCTCGAGCGTTGTGGTCACGAACCCTAGCGGCGTAGCAAAAACTATCTCGATTCTGACTCAGATTCCTCAAGGCTCTCTGCCTCTCGAATCGGGCAAGATTGTCCAATCGCGCACGCTGAAACTCGAACCCTACAGCACGCAACAGGTGCAATACTCTTTCTACTTCCCTGTCGCGGGAGAGTTTACTGCTTACGGCGCGCAGGCGACGGTCGACGATGTTCATGCCGCAGATTCGAAATTTGCAAAGCTTCGTGTGCTCGACAAACCCGAATCGGTCGATCAAGAGACTTGGGGATATGTTGCCCTTTGGGGGACCAACGACCAAGTGCTCGAATTCCTTCGAACCAAGAACACGCAAAGACTGGCTCTGGAACTCATCGCTTTCCGATTACAGGACAAAGGCTTCCTTGAAAATTGCCTAACCGAACTCGAATCTCAAGGCATCTACAACGCCACGCTCTGGGCTTACAGCATTCGGCACAATGATGCAAAACGCATATCGCAGTTTCTGGCACACGATGCGAACATGGTCCAACGGATGGGCCCGATCTTGCGGTCCCCGTTGACACACATCGATTCTGCTGAACGATACGATTACGAGCACCTAGATTATCGCCCGCTCGTTAACGCACGAAGCCACCAACTGGGCGCCCAACGGATGATTCTCAACGAACGATTTGCGGCTCAATACGATCGCCTGCTCCAGCGAATCGCTTATCAGCCGTCATCCACTCCAGCCGATCATATGGCCCTCACGTACTACATGCTCATTCAAAATCGAATCGACGAAGCTCTTTCGCATTTCGATTCAGTCGATTCCAACACCTTACCGACAAAACTGCAGTACGACTATTTTGATGCATACCTCGATTTCTACCGTGGACGTTATGATCGAGCCGCAAAGATTGCGGATAGATATGTTGCGTATGCTGTACCTCGATGGCGCGATTTATTCGCTCAAATCCGATTGCAAGTCGGTCAGCATATGGCGATGGTCAATGGAACGGAGCCTCCCACATCGGATACAACCGTCACGGATGTAACAGACCCAATCCAACGCATGCTGCTCGACGCTCGCCAATCTCAGCAAGCTAACTTGGCGGCGGATTCGCCTGCGTTAGATCTGAAGATGGTCGAAGGGCAACTAGTACTCGCTTACCAAAACGTTAAGCAAATCGAAGTGCGATATTACTTGATGGATATCGAATTGCTTTTCAGTCGCAACCCATTTGTTCAGCAAGATGGCGGGGCACTCGTTGCTATCCAGCCAAATCAAAAAGAACAAATCGAAATCGCGGATCAGCGAGGCAATCGTGCATTGGACATTCCAAAGGAACTGGCCAATCGCAACTTGCTCGTTGAAGTCACGTCGGGTGCAATTACACAGAGCCAAGTCATCTACGCAAACTCGATGAACGTAACCGTGGTCGATTCCTTTGGCCGTCTCCAAGTGACTTTCGGCAATGGCCAGCCTGTCGAAAAAGCCTACGTGAAAGTCTATGCTCGAAACCAAGACGGCCAAGTGCGGTTCTATAAAGACGGTTATACGGACCTTCGCGGGCAGTTTGACTACGCATCGCTGTCAACCAATGATCTTGACTCTGTCCAACGATTTGGCATTCTCGTTCTTCATCCGGATAGAGGTGCCCTCATCCGCGAAGTTGCTCCACCAAAACGTTAAATGAGTTCTATCGCTGACGGATCGAACTAATCGCTGTGAAGTAGATACTGGCTTGACAAGAAACTATTCCAGGGAGGAATGGCACTGTCGGGATTATTTGTGCGCGTACATTGAGCTTGGGCTGAGTTGAGAAATTTTGTAAGCTCTCCCAGCCAAGGTGATCTTTCGGTGATTGGCCTGCCTTGGTATTAAAATTGAAGCCCTCCTTGGTTCACTC
>JANMNK010000634.1:0-10335 GCA_031373875.1 Pirellulaceae bacterium
GGCGCTGCCGATGCCCGAGACGAGGTTACGCGGCAGTCGTTCGATGACTGGGAAACATTTTATCAAATGGCAAATCGACTAGCCGAGTATTGCCACTGGGCGGGCTACAACGGTGCGATCGTGACCGTGGCATCCGAAGGCGGAACCCTGTTCCCGTCGAAAATCATCCAGTCCACGCCGCGTTACGACAACGGTGCGTTCTTTTCGGACGCCCGCGATCCAATGCCCAAAGACGTGATCGAATTATTGCTGCGCGTGTTTGATCGAGAAGGCCTGCAACTAGTCGTGAGTCTTGACTTGAACAGCCCCATTCCGATTTTGGATGACCAGATACGACATGGGATACCCGGTTTGTTGCAAGAAGCCGCTGACTTACCCAATCGCAAATTCGATAATCGACCGGAGGTCAAAGGCGAACGCTATCAACCGATCAATTCCCAAGTACAGACCTGTTTCGCATCGCTGTTCGATGAAATGACGGAACGATACCGCGAGCACCCTTCGTGGAAAGGCATTGCTTTGCGATTGGGGCCGCAAAGTCATTTTTGTTTCGCCGGCGACGCGTGGGGTTATGACGATGTTTCGATCGCAGAATTCTCAGAAACGCTCGAAAAAACGACTTCACAGAATCTATCGAGTCGAACAATCGCAACCGATCGAAATCTAAGAAATCAATGGTTGCAGTGGCGGTCTGCCAAGCTTACCGATCACTACGATGCGCTCGCTCAGCGGCTAGGAGGCGGCAATCGAAAGTTGTTTCTTCTGACAAGCGGATTTTTCCAAAGCGCGCCATCGAGCGCGGATTTTGTCGATCCAGCCGCCGCCGTTGCCGACCCATTGAATATCTTGAACGGACATGGTGCCGATTTGCAGCGCATTGCAAATCATCCCATGATCGTTGCCCTCCGCGGAGAAACTTGGCAACCGCTGCATTCGTTCAGCGAAGGTCGCTGGTCCTGGCAGTCTGCGTTTAACACGAGGCTCGACGAAGCGTTCGCGTATCCACCCGTTTCAGGAGCGCAGTTGAATCAACAACCTCAGCCGATTCGATTGGATGTTTCCGATCGATCAGGTCCTTTTGCCGAAGGCAAATGGGATTCGTTGATTTTTCCCCAAGTTAACCTCACAGGCAATGCGGCGCGGTCGCGATTGACTCGCCGATTTGCAGCCGACGACTGTTTGGTTTTGGCCGAGGGCGGCTGGCAAGCCAACGTGGGTCAAGAAAACCAATGCCGCGATTTGCTGACTGCTTGGACAAAATTGCCACCCACCAAATTGAAAACGCTTAAGTCATCGAGCGACGGGGGCGAATTGTCTAACGCTATTGTTCGAGTCGGCGATTTTCAAGACCGCAGTTACTATGTCTTGATCAATCAAGCTCCATGGCAAGAAACGTTCCGGCTCCAATGGCAGGGTACGTCAAAGCATGGAGTAGAATGGCTTTCGCCGATGCCCGCTAATCAGACAGAAGCGTCGCTCGATATCATGCCAGTACCGCCGTACAGTATCAGGGCATTTCGTGTGCCGGTAGGTTCGTTGCGCCTCGTAGATTGGGCCCATTTCCCTGAGCCGCAGACACCTGCTAACCTCGACCAAAAATTGCAACAGCTCACCTTGCAGTTGAATACGGCCGCGCAGCCAAGCGTTGCGGAAACGGAGTTATTGAATGGTGATTTTGAAATCCGTCAAAAGAATCAAGTCCTCCCGGTTGGCTGGACAAGCTCGATGTTGCCCAGTGGCAGTGTGACGCTAGATCCCGATGTTCATTACTTGGGTGATCATAGCTTGCGAATCGAAAATCGCGGCCAAGTACCTATTTGGATTCAAAGCGACGTGGTCCCCCTCCCGGTTTCTGGAAGACTGGCCGTCGCTGCTTATGTTCGCATCGACCCTACTCGCCCATTACAGAATATCCAGTTTTCCTTGGTAGGCAAAAATCAAAATGACGAGCGGTTCGAGCGCCATGTGGCGTTCCAACCTGTTCCCCAAACAGATACCAATGGCTGGTACCCGGTCTTCTTGCCCTTGATCCTGGATGTGCCGCCCGATCAAGTTCGACAGTTGCGACTGTCTATCGATGTTACGGGAACCGGCGTCGTTTGGGTGGACAACGTTCGACTCTATGACACGTTCATTACCGAGGACGAACGACGGTCCCTGCGAGCTGAGATGTTCATGGCCAAGACTGAGTTAGAACAAGGTCGACTACATGCTTGCCAACGATTCTTGGAAAGCTATTGGGCGGACTACCTTGCGCAATTCGCCACCCCCGACCTGTCCAACGGAACGGGTGGCGACGCGTACATCACAGAACGCAACAACGTCCAAAATCCAGATCCTGACGCCCCTATTTCACAGCGAGGCTGGCTACAACGCATCCGAGAAGGCGTTCGCCGCAAGCGATAGTTTTTCAAATCAAACGTCTTGCCGCTGGTGAGCAGATTGCTTCAACGCAGCCGCCCAATCCCTGACTCAGTCAGGTGATACTACCCCGGTCTCTGCGAACCGTACCCAAAATTCACACCTCCGCTTTCAAGAAAAGCGGATCGCATTTTACGATGATGGTAAACCAGTAGTTTTTTCAGGGACTGCAGGTTTCTTTTGAAGCCCGGCTATCGTCAGGCCTGTGATGGTAAACAACAGCCCAATAATTAAGTTGGACGTCAGCGGTTCCGCAAAGACGAGATAGCCTGCGATAGACGCCAAGGTCGCTTGAGTTGCATTGACCATTTGCACAAACGCCAGATGCAAATTTCGCAATGCAATGCCAAGCAAAATAAAGGATAAACCGTTGAGCACACCGGCGACAATCATCAACGTCCACTGCTGCGACGTAACTTGCTCGACTTGATCCCAACTGATTCGAAACCAGCATATAACGAAAAGCAAGATCACCGCGATTGTGGAGAGAATCAGGATCGCAGTTTCGATTGGCATTCCAGCTTGAAATGCGCGACGCATACTCAAACCAAGAAACGCGTAGGACAAGCCACCTAACATGTTGCCAAGAATGGCCAACCAAAGAATCGATGCGTCGCTCGGGGTTGGAACACTCGCCGGATTGATCTGCATCTGAGCTTGCCGTGCACCTAAGGAAAAAAATACAAGCGCAACGATTAACAACAACATTCCAAACTGAGTTTGAATACCGACTCGTTCGCCCAACACTAGCCATCCAATCACCGCACCCGAAACGATCATCGTGCTCAGCACCAAAGGAACTGCGATCGCAACGCCGACAACGCCGAGTGAAGCTTGGAAGAAAACGTTGCCACAGATTTGGGCTATGATTCCGGTCACTAACAGAGTTCCAACGTGTTGCATACCGTTAAGTACTCGGCTGCCTCGCATCAACCTTCTGGCAATCAACGGCAGAACAATAAGTACCGACGGTATGGCGCGAATCGCCGAAACAAAGAAAGGATCCAAACTGGATACTTGTCGCAGGCAGACGTTGGTGGCCGTATATCCGATGGCGGCGGTCAATCCGCACGCTGCTCCTATAAAGAACTTTTTCCGATCGTGATACACTTAGGCTCCGGATATCAAACTTGGCCGCATTCGGACCAAGATGCCTGCTGCGAGAATTCATAATCTTATGACAGATAGGACCACTTTTTAGGAAAGCTTGACGCCAAGTTGCTCTTCTAGGAATGCGATTCTTTCGGACAATCGTTCGACCGTTTGCTTAAGTTCCGACACCTGGGCTGCAAGTCCTGGAGATGTCCCGCTGGCCCCAGAAACAGGTTGAACGGGCGTATCGTCATCTTCGTCGGATTGAAGCGAAATACCGCCCGCAGCAACAACCTTTTTCAAAGCTTCTAATTCCCATTCGGGATAAATGTTGTGGGTAACCAGTTGCCCACGTCCCGGTGGAGTCAGTTCGACAACTAAACCCCGTTCCTTGAGTCCATCCAGTAGCGTTTTCAATTGGTCCAAGTCCGGAATAGGTTCCATGCGCGATGCACGCGTGCGAAGCTCACCCAAAGTTTGCTCGCCGCGAAGTAGCAATTCGGTCATCACGGCTGCCTCGACCTTGCTGAGCCCCAGCCATTGGTACCCGTTATGCCGGATCTTATCGACTCGTCCGGAGCCTTGGACCAAAGTAACCGATCCAAACAAACGCATCTGGTGGACGGTCTCCTCGACTTGCTCTTGCGTCAAGTTCATGATGGGCGCACGATTGCTTTTCTGGTTACAGCCAGTTGTGAGTCCGGCGAACGACATGGGGTAAGCGTCTGGCGTCGTCTTGGATTTTTCCATCAAGGTCCCAAGTAGGCGTCGCTGCCGTGCATTGAGCGGCTTCCAAGTTTGTTGCGTCGCGTTGCCCGGTTCAGTCTGATCGCTCATCAAAAATTCCTTCATTCCATTTTGTTAGCTTGCGCCAGCTCGAACAGTCTTTCTGCCGTCCCTTTTCCAACGACCCAATCATATCATAGGCATCGCGAAGACTACCAGCGTCATGTAAAGGGCGAACACATTGGGAGTTTGCCTAGTAGGCATTTGTTCAGGAGCCAGCTATAAAGAAAACCAAGGATTATTATTTAGAAGAAAAAGGAGAGATTATGGCGACTGACATGAATGACGGCGGTGCTGGCAACTTCAGCCCTAATTTTCAACAGCCCGTTCCACCAAAGAAATCGAGTGGATTGAAAACCGTTCTCATCGTTTTGGGCATTTTCGGTGGGCTTGGATTGTTGTGCTGCGGCGGTTTTGTCGCAATGGGCGTTTGGGGTGTTGGCCAAGCCAAAACAGCGCTGGCCGGACAAGTACGTAGTATGGTAGAAACAAATCCGGATTTCATGTCCGAGATCGGCACTGTCCAATCGTTTGAGACGAACTTGATGGCATCAGGACAAGAAAGCCAAAAAGGCAATGCGGGAGCGATTGTGTTCGATGTCGTTGGCAGCAACGGCAAAGGTCGCTTGATCGTGCAGCAAGAGCCGGGCGGCCAGGAAATGCAGAGCATCATCCTTCGCACGGAGAACGGTAATGAAATCGATCTCATTTCTACGGAGCTTGAGGTAAGCGCTCCACCGTCGTCGGGAAATTAGCAAATCGCGGCTGGACGATAAAAAAAGCCAGCTTGGATATGACCAAGCTGGCTTTGAAAATCGAGCTCTCAATTTTGGGACGGGCTAGGTGCTTTTCTCCTAGGCACTCGTCACTTTCGCACGCGACTCACGCAAACCGCGACTCAGGATATCCCTGAGCAGGGGCGAGTAGTCTTCGTACTTTGCCTTGTCTGCCGCCCCGTCAGAGTATTGGAAAATCGCATCGCGAGGCTTGTTGCCAAGTGCAATGAGGGAACTGCTAACAGTTCCATAATCCGCGCCTCGGATAACCATGCTGGCTCGGCCCGGCGCCGTTGGCGATCGAGCGAATACCTTGCTGGCAACGGCCAAGAATTTGACCGGCGAATCCAGCGTTTGCAAAGTCAACAATCGTCGGGCCATTGCAACGCGTTCATCTTTGGAGTCGTTCATGTTGTTCGCTCCAATGATGTTCAAACCAGGATGCATGTCCACGATTTCTGGTTCGCCATCAAAATGGATCACAAAGCCCGCTTCACGGTCGGCAATGACCATGTTGAAGGCCTCGAACTGATGGCGACCAATATCTTCCAAAGCCTTTTCTAAACCTTTACGAGCCGTAATCGTTCGTAGAACTTCTTTGCACAACAATCCCCGCGAACGCGTCCCGATAAGGGATTTCGCAGATCGACGATTGCACAAGCCTACAAACATTCCATGCTGATTGACTCCCAACCAAGTTCCACCTGCACGTTGATCCGTTGGACACAACACGCGAGGTTTGCCTGATTGAATTGTCGGTGCATGACTTGGACGATCAAAAAACTCCTCTCTATTCGACGCAACGAGAATGGGACAGTCCTGAACCAATCGATACTGAATGGCCAGCAAGCACATTGGCGGCTACTCTTTCTAATGCTACGGGAAATAAATTAGAAACGGTTGGAGGTCCATGAAAGGGTCGAACCAACCGTCAGGAAAGTCCTATCCTATAGCTGTAGATTTCTTCCGACACCCTCTTAAGGGGGTGCAAGCCAATATTTCTCCATCGGGCTTGGGCAAACCCTCATAAGCTTGCCAAAAAACCCCAAAAAACAAAGCTCAGATAAGCCAAATTGATGCTAAAGAGTGCGTTTTTCAGCAGTTCTCAACGGCTCACAGGAAGGTCAATGCATGCTTTTTGGGGCTACGTCCTACCGGAATCACCCAATCCATGAACCCATCGATCACTATCCAACGATCGCTGACTTGACGACAGCGTTTGGCGTTGCTGAGAAAGGCAGTATTACCAGATCGCTGTTTCACCCGTCTTCCCAGTCGCATCATCACGTCTCTGTTCCGAAAATCTGCTTTTTGTTTCACCGCAACACAATCATTGCTATGTAGATATTCGCGACTTGACCAACGGCGAATCATTATGGGGAGCATCGAACAAAAAAGCTGGCGTTGAAGCCATTCACGTCACGACATTGCCAATAAGACTACGCGGAATTGGCTCTTGGTTATTTTTTCCGCAGAAAGCAGATTTCCCAGCAAGTAAATTTGCCGGTTTATTGACGTCGGCAGAGGATTGGGACACAAATAGTTTATCAAGTTTCACGCGACGCAGTGGCATTGGGATTGATTTACTTTTGTAAGAGTCCTAAAAGTCAGGGGAAACGTCGGCGAAACAAATGATTTTCAAGCAAGAGTTGTATGCCATCATTTCCCAAAACGCTTTCGAAAGTAATTGCCGAGACGGTCGACCCGTCCTCGCCGCTAAACGAGCGTATTGAACGCCGCACGAATCGAGTCGGTAGGCTTACCGGATTTTCGATCGCTGCGACGGGCGCCTATTTGCCGGAACACATTGTTCGAAACGAAGACTTGGACGAACTCGGTTGCGACAGCGATTGGATCGTTCAGCGAAGCGGAATTCACGAACGCCGCCGCGCCTCCCCCGATCAAGCTTGCAGTGACTTGGCTTACGAAGCCGCCATCCAGTGCTTGCAACGCGCGTCGGTCAAAGCTTCAGAACTCGACATGATTATTGTCGCGACCATTACGCCCGATCATTTGGCACCCTCGACTTCCTGCATTGTCCAAGGACGGCTGGGCTGCACGGCCAGCGCGATGGACGTTAACGCCGCATGTTCCGGTTTCATGTACGCCCTGACAACCGCCGCCCATTTTATTCGCGGAGGCTGCGCGAAGAAAATTCTGGTGATCGGCAGCGACATCATGACGCGCACCGTAAATCCTCACGATCCAAAAACGTACCCGCTGTTTGGTGACGGCGCCGGCGCCGTACTCGTGGTCGCCGACAATGCCGAAGGACCCGATGCCAAAGGCTTCTTGGGTTATACACTCGGCGCCGACGGTAGCGGCCAAGACCTTATAAAAATCCCGGCGGGTGGTAGTCGCGAGCCATTCTCCGAAGAATGCCTTTCCAACGAACGCAACTTCTTTCGCATGGATGGCCGATCCGTTTTCAAATGGGCCGTGCGCATGATCGTCGAGAGTTCCCACGAAGTCCTGCTGCATGCAGGGCTGACACCACAGGACTTGGATTTGCTCGTTCTTCATCAAGCCAACGCACGAATCATTCAAGCCGCAGCAGCCGACTTTGAAATCCCGATTGAACGATTGTTCGTCAATGTAGATAGGCTAGGCAACACTTCTTCGGCCACGATGCCGCTAGTATTGAACGAGGCTTTTGTCGCCGGCCGCATCCATTCGCGCGACCTACTCTTGCTCTGTGGTTTCGGTGCCGGTCTGACTTGGGGTACCGCTGTCATGCGATGGTGATCGATCCACGAAAAACGCCGACGAAAAACGCCGGTCAGGTTTTAATCCCCGCCGGCGTTGAGTTGGAAAGTTTACTTTAAGCCACGATTCGAAATCGAGATTTCTTAGACCTTGGGAATCTCGAAACCTGCTCGTTGCGTTCGAGCGAAGAATTTGGCTGCTTCATCGTCACCCATGATTTTCTCGGCTTTTGGATCCCACTTGATCGATCGGCCAAGCCGTGCGGCAATCGCGGAGAGATGACAGGTCGCCATCGCTTGCACGTGAGTAAACACATCGCTCACCGGCAAACCACCTTCGCGCACACAACGGAAGAAGTTGCTCTTGTGGCCCTCATGAGGCTTGCCTTTGTAGAGCTCGGTGACGTCCTCGTCAGAGTAAGCGTCTTTGTCCCAGTTCTCCTCGATCGGCTTGCCCTTGATAGCTCCGCGACTGACGAAGATGCGGCCCTTCTCGCCTTCGAACGTGACACCATTGTCGCCGCGGCTGGTGACGATCATCTCCGTGCCGCTTGCAAATTTGCACTTCACGGCAAAATCCTGAGACGTGTTGTAATGATCATCCACGGTCGCATGGCCGTGTTCGTATTTGACCGGATGTTTGGAGTCGGTACCGTCGATCTCGATCGGTCCGCTGCCTTCTTTGTCTTCACCCAGTGCCCAAGTCGCAATGTCGACGTGGTGAGCGCCCCAGTCCGTAAACTTGCCGCCGCTGTATTCGTACCACCAACGGAATTGATAGTGGCAGCGTTCTTTGATGTAATCAACCTTAGGTGCTTGGCCAAGCCACATGTCCCAGTTCAAGTTAGCTGGTGGCTCGCTCTTGGCAAACGGACCGCCGACGTCACCGCCACCGATACTACAAGTGACCGTGTTGATCTTGCCCAAAAGTCCTTTGTGAACCATGTTGACCGCGCGAAGGAACAATTGTCGAGCGTCTCGCTGTTGCGTACCAACAGTAAAGATCAATTTCGGATGCTTCTTGCAAGCGTTGCGGATGAGCTGATTCTCTTCCAAAGTCAACGTCAGCGGCTTTTGGCAGAAAACATGTTTGCCCGCTTCGAGAGCTTCGATGGCAATTTTGACGTGCCAGTGATCTGGGGTCACGATGCTCACGACATCGATGTCTTTGCGATCGAGTACTTTGCGGTAATCTTCGTACGCATCCGCTTTACCTTTTCCGATCCCGTCATCATTCTTAGCGGCTTCGGCGTGATTCTTGTCGACGTCGCAAACGGCCAAAATATCGCCAAAGCCCGCGTGCCCTTTGGCATCGCCACTGCCCATGCTGCCCACGCCAATACAGCCAATGCGCGGACGGTCGTTTTTGTCTTGATTCGCAAAAGCCTTTTCATTCCAAGCGAAATACGGAACAGCAGCACCGACGGCAAGCGTCGTACCCGACTTTTTCAAAAAGCCACGACGTGAAGATCTGGATGGGGACATGAGGGGTTCCTGACGTAAAGAGTATTCTGCATTAAATTCGGAGCGTTGTGCGCGCACCACCACAACAGATGGTTCTTGAAAGCACTTGACTACTTTACCAAACCAACCAGCACTTGGCAAAAAGCGAACGATTTCTTTACGGTTTTCGTATTCTGTCAGCGAAGCTAAGGATTTTAAAGCAAAGAAACCGGCAAGCAGTTCCATTCACTATCGTTTCGATTACGCTCAAAAGACGGGTTTTTGTTCAAATTTGGGTTCCCAAGATTCACGGTTCAGGTTCGAATTTCACGCATGAAAACACTTCTCAAATGGTTTCTCTACCTAAGCATATTGGTCGGGATCGGCACGGCGATTTACTTTCCGTCAAAAGAGTACCTGCGGCAGCGAAATTTACCAAAATGGCGCACGCAACCGATTGTCCGTGGCGATTTGATTTTGGTGGTCAACGCTACCGGTAAAGTGGAACCGGTCCGGCGGGTCACGGTCGGAGCATCGGTCAGCGGACCTGTTATGGAACTGAAGGTCGATTTCAATTCGCCCGTCACCGTCAATCAACTCATGGCCCGCATCGACCCCACACTCTATAAAGCTGGTGTCCAGCGCGATAAAGCCATCTTGCGAACTCGTCAAGCCGAAGTCAAGCGCGCTCAAGCTATGTTGCAACAAGCGACCAACGACGAAAAACGTGCGCTCGAATTGGACCAGACCAATTCCGACTTTATCTCCGAAACCGAACTAGATCAGCTAAGATTCGCGCGCATGGCTCGTGAAGCAGAAATTACGGTCAGTGAAACGGCGGTCGAACAAGCGCAAGCTCAACTCGATAACTCCGAAGCCAATTTGGCTTACACCGAAATTCGCTCACCCGTCGATGGGGTCGTTATCGATCGAAAAATCGACACCGGACAAACTTTGGCAGCCCAGTTCCAAACACCGGAAATGTTTATTGTGGCTCCAGAACTCGATTCACGAGTCCACATTTACGCTTCGGTTGACGAAGCCGACATTGGCTTGATACGCAACGCCAAGAAAGAAAACCAACCCGTGCGATTCACGGTCGACGCTTATCC
>JANMNK010000694.1:0-4765 GCA_031373875.1 Pirellulaceae bacterium
CAACTATCGACTGATGATTGAGCACGTGCAAAGTGTACTTGCTGATATTGGGCAAGTAGTGCCAAGTTACGATGCAACACAGGGCTATGAGCTTGCTGGTTTTGCTTGGTTTCAAGGCTGGAATGATATGGTAGATTCCAGCACCTATTCGAATCGAGATATGCCCGGCGGCTACGATGCGTACAGTGATGCATTGGCTCATTTCATCCGCGACGTACGAAAGGATTTGAACGCGCCGAATCTACCATTCGTCATTGGTGTTCTTGGTGTCGGTGGTCCGACGTCAAAGTATGGCCCCGAACAGCAACGCTACGTGGCGACGCACGACAATTTCCGCGCGGCGATGGCCGCACCTGCGCTGTTGCCAGAGTTCAAAGGCAATGTCGCCGCAGTCTGGACAGAGAAGTATTGGGATGGCGAGCTGTCCGCCGCAAAACAGAAGGCGAATGAAATCAGAAAAGAAGTGAAGAAGCTTGCAACCGAAGGTAAGATGAAGCCCGTCGAAGAAAAAGCGTTGCTTGAGAAACGCCTCGCAGAAGGGCTAACCGATCGCGAGCGGATGGTTGTTGAAAAGGGCATTTCCAACCAAGAGTTTCCTTATCTTGGCTCGGCAAAAATTCTCGGCGGGATCGGTAAAGGATTGGCAGAAGCCATGGCCGATCTGAAACATTTCAGAGAGTAACCTGTCGTCGCTCCGCGACTCTGGGTGATTGTGGCGGTGCGGTTTCCTGGGACTGACGTCCCAGGCTACAGCATGCCGTCGCTCCGCGACTCTGGATGATTTTTACAGGAAGGGTTTTTGGGACTGGGGTCCCAACCTACAGCATGTCGTCGCTCCGCGACTCTGGGTTATTTTGGGGGTACGGTTTCCTGGGACTGGCGTCCCAGGCTATAGCATGCCGTCGCTCCGCGACTCTAGGCTGTAGGCTGTGTAGGCTGTAGGCTGTAGGTGGTTTTTGTAGGATGGGTTGGTGGGGCTGATGGACTAGGTCACAGATTGCCGTCGCTTCGAGACTCATCTTGTGGCTCAGATAAACCTATTCGGCTTCGACTGGGCGGTGACGGTGGTCGGCGGCGATGATGACGTAGAGGGCGGGGATTACGAAAAGCGTAAAGATGGTTCCGATTGCCATTCCTGCCACGAGAACGGTGCCGATACTATTGCGAGCTTCGGCGCCAGGGCCAGTTACCAAAACCAGAGGGAAATGGCCAAAGACGGTTGCGGCGGATGTCATCAATACGGGACGCAATCGTGTGCGGCCAGCTTCGATGGCGGCATCAAGCACACTCAAACCGCGTTCCTGCAATACGTTGGCAAACTCGACGATTAAGATACCGTTCTTGGCGACCAACCCCACCAACGTGATCAATCCAACTTGGGAGTAGATGTTAATGGTCGTCATTCCCAAAAACGTCAGCACCAACGCTCCAGAAATCGCCAAAGGTACCGATCCGAACAATACGATCAGGGGATCTCGAAAACTTCGGAATTGAGCGGATAGAACGAGATAGATGAGAAGCAACGCAAATCCCAAAGTCACGGCCAACGAAGAGCCTTCTTGACGGATTTGTCGCGACTCGCCGCCGTAATCGATGTTGGCCAAATCACCGACAGTATCGCGAGCGATTTTCTCCAAAGCGACCAATCCATTTTCTTTTGTGATCCCTGGAAACAAACCCGCAAACACGCGAACAGAACTTTGCTGTTGGAATCGTTGCAGCGATCTCGGAGCCGCTTCGGCATCAATGGTCGCAAACGACGATACGGGGATCAAGCCGCCGCTCGCTGTACGAATTTTCAAATCCATCAATGACCCGATCGACTGCCGATCGTTCAACGCAAGCTGCGGGATGACTTGATAGCTGCGATTGAAATAATTGAACCGGTTGACGTAGCCACCACCAAGCAACACACCAAGCTCTTGCGCGATACTGGCCAGATCCAGACCCATGTCGGCAATCTTCTCGCGATCCACGTTAACGCGTGCTTGAGGTAAATCTAGCCGCAAGTCGGTTTGCACAAACATGAACATGTTGGCTTTCTGCGCTTGCTGAACAATTTGATCAGCCATTTCTGCAAGCCGTTCGACGGACAAATCGCTTTTGAGAATCAGTTCCACGTCATACTGCCCCGCCCCTGGTAGCGGCGGGACTAGCACCGGAAACGACTCGACTCCGGGAATCTGGGAAACCAAAGCGTACACTTCGGGTTGCATTTCGCCGGTCGTTCGATCTCGTTCGTGAAAGTCTTTGGTGATAACACCGCCGAATCCAGTATTCCCCATGACGAGCGCCCACATGTATTTGGTTTCAGGCAACGTCTTAAGCGACTCGGACATGCTGCTTGCCCATCGCGCTGTCGACTCCAAAGTCGCATCGGGAGCTCCTTGCACGATAACCGCAATAGCGCTTTGATCTTCGACTGGGGCCAGTTCCTTGCCGCTCATGATGTACAACGGGGCGGCCGCAACGGCGACCATTGCGGTCGATAGCATGATTGCCCAGCGCAACTCGATGGCATAGCCAAGCACGTAGGCGTACGCTTTCTGCAAACGCTCGAACAAATGGTTCACAATTCGCGTCAAGAGACCTTCTTTGCCCGAAGCCTTCAGCATGTAAGCACTCATAATCGGCGACAACGTTACCGCGACGATGCCGGAAACGATTACCGCTGCGGCAAGTGTAAAAGCGAACTCTTTAAACAGCATGCCCGTCAATCCGCCCTGAAATCCGATCGGCGTGTACACAACGGCCAGCGTGATCGTCATCGCAATGATCGGCCCCACCAACTCGCGTGCGCCGATCAAGGCCGCTTGAATTTTAGTTTTGCCTTCCAAGATGTGTCGCTGCACATTTTCAACCACGACAATCGCATCATCGACTACGAGACCCACGGATAGAACGATGGCAAGTAGCGTTAACAAGTTGAGAGAAAACCCCATCAGCACCATGCACAAGGCCGCGCCAATCAGCGACACGGGCATGGCAACCAACGGCACGATGGCGCTCCGAATCGAGCCCATGAACAAAAAGACTACGAATCCGACGATCATGATCGTTTCGCTCAACGTCTTGGAAATTTCCTTGATCGCGTCTTCCATGAACTTCGTCGCGTCGAATGCTAATTCCATTTCGATATGACTCGGAATCGCCCCTCGCAGCCGATCCATCTCCGCTCGCAGCCGATGCGCCAAATCGATCTCATTGTTTCCTGCCTTAGGCCAAACGGAAACGTAGACGGCTTCGCGCCCGCCGTAGAGAGCAATCGCCATGGGCTCTTCCGAACCCAACTCGATTTCAGCGACATCCTTGAGTCGAATGACTCCCCCCTCCCGCTGTGAAACGATCAGTTCGCGAAACTCGTCCACACTTTGCAAATCCGTATTCGTTAGCAAGTCGACTTGCACTTTGTCGTTTTTGACACGGCCAATGGCAGCGACGTAGTTGTTGCGGCGCAAAGCCGAAAATACATCACCCGGCGAAAGATCAAATTCAGCCAATCGTTGCGGCGAAATCCATACACGCATGGCGGGCATTCGACCGGCTTCGATCCCGACCCGTTGCACGCCTTGCAAAGTTGATAATTGCGGCTGAATATTGCGAGTCAACCAATCGGTGAGCGCTGATATGTCCATTTCTTCCGACGTGAACGACAAATAAAACGAAGCGTAAGGTCGATCGGCACGTTGTAACTCCACAACCGGCGGCTCGGCCTCCGCGGGCAATTCGCGACGGACTTGTTGAAGCCGCGTGTTGACTTCGGCCAACGACTCCGTGCTGTTTTGATTCAGTTTTAATCGAATTGTTATTTGACTGACGCCTGCCGAACTGCTGGACTCGATAAAGTCGATTCCGGAAATCGATGATACAGCCCGTTCGATCGGGGTGGTCAAGAACCCGCGGATCGTTTCAGCACTAGCGCCGATGTAAATCGTTGTGATCTGAATTGAGGTGCTTTCCAGCTTTGGATATTGCTGGATAGGCAGCAAGAACACGCATCGCAAGCCGATAAGGACAATCGCCAAATTGATGACGGCTGCCAGGACAGGATGTTTGATGAATAGATCAGTAATGCTTCGCACGGATCGATAATGCCTTGAGTTGGCGATTTGAATGACAAAGTCCTATTTGGCGGTCGGCTCCGATTCGGTCGGAAGATTCGTCGCTTGTTTGGAACCGATGTCGGCTGGTTCCGACTGAACTTCCGCGATTAACGCGTCATTACGAAGCTTGAAGGAACCATCTGCCACGACTTGTTCGTTGGCTTTGAGGCCACTGACGACGATAACTCCATTGTCATTGGTCTGGCCGATTTTGACTTGGCGTTGCTTGGCACGGGTTTTTCCATCAGCGTCTTGCTCCGTAACGAATACAAACGCGCCCGTCGGCGATCGACGAACCGAAGTCATCGGAACCGACAAGACTTTCATTTCCGGGCCATACTCTACGGAAACTTTTATTGAGTCATTCGGCAGTAGAAAAGTCGGTGGGTTGTTTAATCGTGCCCTCGCCATCAAATTGCGAGTAATACGATCCGCTTGCGAGTCGAGAGCCACAATTTTGGCTGTCATGGTTTTGTCGCCAACGTTCAAACGCACTTCATGGCCTATCTCGACAAAATGCGCTACGTTTTCTGGTAGAACAAAATCGACGTGAACAAAATCTTCGACACTCTGCAACGTGCCGATGGTCGTGCCTTCGGACAAATACTGTCCTTCGTAGGTGTTGAGCAAGCCAGCTCGAGCGCGAAATGGCGCAGGCAATG
>JANMNK010000698.1:0-3622 GCA_031373875.1 Pirellulaceae bacterium
AGTTAAGAATGGAGCGTGGCCTCAATCCCATATCGATTACTTGGTGTTGGCGAAACTCGAAGCCAAAGGACTTCAGCCCAATGGCGAAGCCGTTCGTCGGTCGCTCGTTCGTCGTCTGTATTACGATCTGGTAGGATTGCCGCCGACTTTTGAAACAATCCAAGCATTCGAGTCCGACAGTTCGCCAGGTGCGTTCGAGAACTTGGTCGATCGAATACTTGGCGAGGGCGCTTTTGGTGAACGATATGCGCGGCATTGGATGGATGTCACGCGATACGCAGATACCAAGGGCTACGTATTTACAGAAGACCGCAGCTATCCTCAAGCTTTTCGGTACCGCGATTGGTTGATTCGCGCCTTCAACGAAGATATGCCTTACGACCAGTTCCTGCGTTATCAATTGGCTGCCGACCGACTTGATCCAGAAAATGCACAAGGCAATCAGGCGGCCATGGGAGCCTTGACACTGGGGCGGCGGTTCCTCAACAATCCAAACGACATTGCCGACGATCGTATTGACGTGGTGACACGCGGCTTTATGGGAATGACAGTCGGCTGCGCGCGGTGCCACGATCACAAATTCGATCCAGTCGGGATGGCAGACTATTACTCGTTGCACGGCGTCTTTGTTAACAGCGAAGAACCGGGCGGCGATCCTTCTCCATTGCGATTGGTTGATCGCAAAGATCAGCGTCCGTCGAGAATTTTTCTTCGTGGCAACCAAGGCAACCCAGGACCGGAGATCGAGCGTCGATTCGTGAGCTTCTTGAGCAAAAAAACTCCCCGCACATTGAATGATGGAAGCGGAAGATTGGACTTGGCAAACGCAATATGCGATCCAACCAATCCGTTGACGGCTCGCGTTTACGTGAACCGAATCTGGGGCTGGGTTTTTGGAGTGCCTTTGGTGGATACTCCGAGCGATTTTGGCATGCGGTGCGAACAGCCAATCCAACAGGATGTGCTGGATCGATTGGCGTTGCAATTTATCGAAGACGGGTGGAGTACCAAACGACTTATCAAACGAATGGTCATGTCGGCAACTTATCGACAGGCAAGCGATTCGCAAAACACGGCGATCGAAATCGATCCAGAAAACCGTTTGCTTTGGAGATCGCAACGCAAGCGAATGGATTTCGAATCCTATCGCGATGCCTTGCTAGCCGTTTCGGGACGACTGGATTCTGCAACGCTTGGTGGTCCAAGTCAACCGATCCATGAAAAACCTTACAGTGCCCGACGAACACTGTATGCATTCATCGATCGTCAAAACTTGCCAAACGTGTTTCGTACGTTTGACGTAGCGAATCCTGACTCGCACGCTCCGCAGCGATCCGTTACGACAGTGCCGCAACAAGGTTTGTTCATTTTGAACAGCGAAGAAGTTTATGAGATTGCAAACGCATTGGCCAAGCAGGTCACGGCAGAGCTACAAAAAACGCCAAGTACCGAACCGGCAGTTTTATTGTCCGTCATCGATCACTTGTATCGTCGAGCTTTATCAAGACAGCCATCGCCCGAAGAATCGCAGATGTGCTTAGAATTTTTGCAAACGGCCAGTATGCCCCGCAATCCTATTTGGCAATACGGCTATGCGCATTTTGCCGGCACTCGAATTTCGAATTTTAAACGACTGCCGACCTTTCACGAAAACCGTTGGTCCGGTGGCGTCAAACTGCCGGATGAACAATTGGGTTGGCTATTTCTGTCGCCTGATGGAGGGCATCCTGGAACCAGTCCGCAGCAATCGGCCGTCCGGCGCTGGACCGCACCTCGCGATGGGGTCGTGCGACTGCGAGGCAAATTGGCTCATGCTGCAGAACAAGGCGATGGTGTGCGCGGCATGCTGGCTCGCAATGAATTCGAGATGCTCGGTAATTGGGAATGTAAACACAACGAACAAGTCACCTTGATCGACTCAATCGCAGTTCTCGCTGGCGACACGCTGGATTTAATTGTTGATAGTCAAGTTGACACGAACAGCGATACGTTTGACTGGACGGTACAAATCAAGTACACCGAAGGCGACTTGGCCGAGTATCGCAGCCGCCGCGATTTTCAAACGCTGAGCGCTGAGCTTTCCAACGCTTGGACACAGTTGGCCCAATCGCTTCTCGCAACCAACGAGTTTTGTTTCATAGATTGATTAATCATGTCCGACGAAAATTTTTCAACCAATAACTGCTCGCGTCGTGAGATGCTTTCGCGGTGCGGGCTCGGTTTCGCTGGGTTGGCATTGCATCCTTTGCTACAAACGGATTTGGTCGCTAACGAAGCCCGTTACAATCCGATGTTGCCGCGTGCACCGCAATATGCTGCGCGTGCAAAGCATATCATCCACATCTTTGCCAATGGCGGGCCTTCGCATATCGACACTTTTGACCCCAAGCCTGCGATTGCCACCCATGCTGGCCAAGAGATCCCTGGAGGCTCACCTCAGACGGAGCGGAAGACCGGAGTCTTGATGCCTTCGGCATTCAAGTTTAAACGCTACGGGCAAAGCGGTATCGAAGTCAGCGAGTTATTCTCGAGGACGGCTGAGCACGTAGACGACATGTGTATCATTCGGTCGATGTACGCCGACGTTCCCAATCATGAGCCTTCGTTGTTGTTGATGAACACGGGCGAAGCACGTTTGGTGCGGCCAAGCGTAGGGTCATGGTTGACGTATGGATTGGGTACCGAAAATCAGAACTTGCCAGCCTTTATAGCCATGTGCCCCGGCGGCTATCCCATTCAAGAGTCACAAAATTGGCAAGCTGGATTCTTGCCAGGAATCTATCAAGGGACTTACGTTAATACGAAACACGAGTCCGTCGAAAAGTTAATCGAGAACGTTACCAACCGTCACACGCCTTTGACAAGTCAACGTCGTCAACTTGATTTGGTACAGTCCCTCAACAAAATCCATCGACAGACGCGACCTGATGACGCGTTGCTGGACACCCGCATTCAATCGCTGGAATTGGCTTATCGAATGCAAACCGAAGCGTCCGACGTTTTTGATATCTCGGGCGAGCCACAATATATCCACGACATGTACGGGAAAGGCGTCCAGGCTAGGCAATTATTAATCGCACGCCGTTTGATTGAACGTGGTGTGCGTTTTGTCCAAGTTTGGCACGGTGAGGGGCAGCCCTGGGACAATCACGATCACATCGAGCAAGAGCACCGCAAACTGGCCGGAGAATGCGACCAACCGATTGCAGCTTTGTTAACCGATCTCAAGCAGCGTGGACTGCTGAACGAAACGCTTGTCATTTGGGGTGGTGAGTTCGGGCGGACTCCCACGGTGGAGTTGCCCAAGAAAGGTTCCAATAACGGTACCATGACCGGTCGTGATCATAATCATTATGGATTTACGATGTGGATGGCGGGCGGCGGTGTGAAAGGTGGGACTGTATACGGTGCCACGGACGAGTTCGGATTTAAAGCCGTTGAGAATCGAATGCATGTTCACGACTTGCATGCCACCATGTTGCATCTGATGGGATTCAACCACGAGCAGCTTACCTATCGATGGGCCGGCCGCGATTTTCGCTTGACTGATGTCCATGGTCGCATCATTCACGATCTCGTGGCGTAACGAGGTTCGTGAATTTTCCTCGGCAGGAGTTTTCTT
>JANMNK010000741.1:0-1522 GCA_031373875.1 Pirellulaceae bacterium
GACGTACGGTTCCACTTTGTAATGCGACGCTTTTTCGCGTGAGTCGGAATGATAAATTGGATTGATTAAATCGAACAACTGCATCGCCAATTCGCCTTGACCCAGGACGGTAGCTGCCTGGATCATCCACATCGCGGCGTGCGAGTATTGTCCACCATTTTCCCGAACGCCAGGCAAATAGCCTTTGATATATCCAGGGTCCAACGCAGATTTGTCGAACGGTGGCGTGAAAAGGAGAATCATGTTTGAATCATGTCGAACCAATTGCTCCACCGCTGCCTGAAACGCCAAGTTTGTTCGCTCCGTATTGCCATTCGCGATCACCGCCCAAGATTGGGCCAGCGAGTCGATTTGGCATTCTTCGTTTTCCCGCGAACCGAGCGGCGTGCCGTCATCAAAAAATGCTCGACGATACCACTGACCGTCCCAAGCGTGTTCTTCAAGATGCGCGCGAAGTTGTTTGGCTAGAGAAGTGTACTTGTCGGCATTTTCCGCGTGTCCCTGTTCGTGGAAAAGTTTTGCAAAGCCCTCGAACAGTACGATTTGAAACCAAGCTACCCAAACGCTTTCGCCCGTCCCGCCTTCGCCAACTTTATTCATCCCGTCGTTCCAGTCGCCACATCCCATCAGCGGCAAGCCATGTTGTCCATAACGCTGCCCGTGATTCATAGCGCGGATACAGTGCTCGAGCAACGTCGCAGAGCTTTCCGAGATTGCAGGATGCTCATACCTCTCTTGCTCGTGCTGCGTTAGTTGAGGCGACGTAATAAACGGTATAACTTCGTCGAGAAAGGCTCGGTCTCCGGTACACTGGAGATAGTACAAAGTTACGTACGGCAGAAATAGAAAGTCATCGGAAAATCGGGTTCTTGTTCCCTTGCCGCCGGGTGGGTGCCACCAATGCTGAACATCGCCTTCGACGAATTGCCGCGCGGCTGCGCGCAGAATCTGTTCGCGGGCAATGTCAGGTCGTGAATATATTAACGCCATCACGTCCTGCAACTGGTCGCGAAAGCCGAAAGCTCCCCCTGACTGATAAAAAGCGGAGCGGCCCCAAACTCGGCAACTCAAAACTTGGTAAGGCAGCCAACGATTGATCATGACGTCCAAGGCGCGGTTTGGCGTTTGAACGGTTAGACAGGATAAAGTCTTGTTCCATCCCTCAATCGCTTCGCTCATAGCATTGGTAATGATCTCCCGATCGGAAAAGTCATTTAGTAATTGAAGGGCCGCATTACGATCCAAAGCGGCGCCAACCACGAACAATAATTCTTCCGTACTACCGGGCTCGATGACCAATGTTCCTTGTACAGCCAGACAAGGGTCAAACCCGCCTCCTACGCGTTGATTGAGATCGGTGGCAAGTCCAGCAGGATCGCTCATCGAACCATCGCGCCCCACAAAGCTCGTTCTGTCGGCTGTATACGTAAAACTGTTTCCACCGACCAGACGAAGGAACATGACTTGCCGCTTGTAATCGGGATGATAGCCATTGCTCATCATCACCGCGCGATGTTCTGCG
>JANMNK010000768.1:0-4495 GCA_031373875.1 Pirellulaceae bacterium
GCGCAAGCACTTTGACCAGAAGATTCGGGATACGCTCAGCGACAAGATACCGAGCATCGCTCAGCTCAACGCTGTGCGCAGTCAACGTACTGAATACCTCAACGACCAGATGCCGAGACCGATGATCATGAGCGACGCGCAGCCTCGTGACACGCATATCCTGTCACGTGGAGAGTACTTGAAGCCCGCAGAGAAAGTGACGTTTACAACTCCAGCATTCCTGCCACCCATGAAAGACCAATTGCCCAAGAATCGTCTTGGTTTTGCCGAGTGGCTCGTCTCTGCGGAACAGCCGCTGACCGCTCGCGTGCAAGTGAATCGGATGTGGCAGCATTTTTTCGGCTCCGGAATTGTCAAAACAGCCGAGGACTTTGGCGTCCAAAGCGAGTACCCCGTGCATCTCGATTTGCTCAATTGGCTAGCAGTGGACTTTCGCGAACGTGGCTGGGATATGAAGCGACTCAATCGAATGTTCGTAACCAGTGCCACTTATCGCCAGACAAGCAAACTGCCTGAATCGCTGAAGACCGCTGACCCCGAAAATAAACTTTATGCTCGAGCCACTCGCATGCGCATGCCCGCGATGCTACTTCGCGATTGGGCCCTGGCGGCGTGTGAACAGATCGACACGCGATTGGGCGGCAAGCCCGTTTATCCCTATCAGCCGGACGATATTTGGGAGTCCTTGGCAATTACCAAAGAACGCGACTTCACGTACCCCGCGTCAAGTGGTCGGGATCTGTATCGTCGAAGCCTATACACTTTTTGGCGACGAACGGTTGGTCCCGCTAATATGTTTGATGCTTCCAGCCGCCAAACTTGTAAAGTTCGGTTGAGCCAAACCAGCACTCCGCTTCACGCACTCACGACACTGAACGATCCCACTTGGGTCGAGGCCGCTCGATTGCTTGCAGAAAAGTCTATGCAAAAGCAGGCCGATCTGCCGGACCAGTTGCAATATGCTTTTCGTCGCGTGCTCTGCCGGGACACGAAGCCCGATGAACTTGGCAAGTTTACGCATGCATGGGAAAAACAATACGCAATATTCAGCCAGGACGCAAAAGCCGCTGGTGAATTTGTCAGCGTTGGCGCTGCTCCGCGCGATATGACACTCGATATCGGCAAGCATGCAGCTCTGACAGCGGTCTGTCTGGCGATCTACAATTTGGATGAGGCGCTGACTCGTGAGTAGTTTTATGAAGGCCCAAATCGATCCGCGGCTCGTTCACCAGAATTTGGCTCGCGTCAATCGCCGTCAGTTGTTCGGGCGATTCGGAAGTGGTTTGGGGGCCGTCGCGCTTGCCAGCATGTTGCAGCAAGACGGCGCGTCTGCTTTTGGGGCAACGACTGCCCAAGGCGGATTGCCCGAGTTGCCACATCATCCAGCTAAAGCCAAACGCGTCATCGTGATGTGGCAAGGCGGGGGTCCTTCTCACGTGGACCTGTTCGACGACAAGCCCGTCATGCGAGAAATGGCCGGCAAGGAGATTCCTGAAAGCGTCCGCGGTGCTACCCGATTGTCAACGATGACCAGCGGTAATTCCAAATGGCCATGCGTCCCATCGATCAAGCCGTTCCAGGCCTATGGTCAGTGCGGCATGCCGTTAAGCACCATGCTGCCCAACATTGGCTCGCTGGCAGATGACATGACCTTGGTTCATTCGATGCATACCGAAGCCGTCAACCATGCACCTGGCGTGACCTTTTTTATGACGGGCTCGCAGGTTCCTGGTCGTCCGAGCATGGGAGCGTGGCTTTCGTATGGGCTGGGCAGTGAAACACAGGATCTACCGACGTTCGTCGTGATGACTTCAAGCGACAAAGGTAAGACGTGCGGGCAACTGTTCTTCGATTACTATTGGGGCAGTGGTTTCTTGCCAAGCCGCTTTCAGGGCGTCCGTTTTCGCAACACGGGCGATCCCGTTCCGTATTTGGCCAACCCAGCCGGCATGAGTCAACAATCACGACGCGCTTTGTTGGATGACATTGCTGACTTGAATTCAACGCATTTAGCTGAATATGGCGATCCGGAAATCGACACGCGAATCGCCCAATACGAAATGGCATTTCGAATGCAGTCCAGCGTTCCCGATCTGCTCGACTTTTCCAATGAGTCCGCCTCGACGATCGCTCGCTACGGCGCGGATGCATTGGTCAAAGGTACCTATGCAAACAACTGCTTGATTGCTCGGCGATTATTGGAACGCGGAGTGCGGTTTGTGCAGTTGATGCATGCCGGTTGGGATCAACACGGGAATCTTTACACTCAACTCGAAGAACAGTGCCGAGATACGGATGCTCCGTCCGCAGCCTTGGTGCAAGACCTAAAAGATCGCGGCATGCTCGATGACACGTTAGTCATTTGGGGTGGAGAGTTTGGCAGAACGCCATTTGGCCAAGGCAATCCGGACAAGCCCAATGGCCGCGATCACTTTGGCCGAGCTTATAGTTGGTGGTTAGCTGGCGGTGGCGTCAAAGGCGGGCACATTCACGGAACCACCGATGAGTTTGCTTGGAATATTACCGCCGATCCCGTGCACGTCCACGACATGCAAGCCACGATCATGCACCTTTGTGGCATCGATCACACGCGTCTCACATTCCGCTACCAAGGCCGGCAATACCGACTTACCGACATCCACGGCCAAGTTCTCAGCGGCATGCTGGCTTAAGAGAAATCTTGATTACTCATTCGTTGCAATTCGGAATCGACCCGATGCAACAACGAGTAAATCCAAGCAGTGCCGCGCCACGCGATTGGTTATGGATGGTCCAGCCGAATAGATTGCCCCAGCGTCCCCCGTCAGCAGTGCAACTCATTGCCGATAAACCCCGTCAGCATCAACCCCATTTCTACACACCCCAGGAGCCGTCTAAAATGAGAATTCAGTGGCCATTGACGTTCAGAGTTAACAATTTATTTGTTACAATAGATTGAACTTTTAAATGACTTCGATCCCTGAATAGAGATCACATCTATGGTGTTTTCTAAGACCAATATGAGTCGATTCAGAAACAACAGATTTCAGGCCTGCCAAGTCTTCTTTATTTTGATCTTGCTGCTTAAAGGCAATTGGTCGTCGGCGCAGGATCAAATTAGTTTCCAAGACATGGTCCTAAAAGTCGGGGCAGCACGCGAGAAAATTGGAACGTATGACGTCTCTATTTTCGGTCACAGCGACGATGAAGCTCAGCCAATAAACCTTTCGAATGGCGGCACTGTTGTTCCAACCGCAAAACAGGTGGCGTTCGAATTAGAGTTGGTTGCTGATTATCGGAACCAACTATTTTTAGCCGCGCGTCGAAATCGCTTAGAAGATTTAAAAACTCATGCCAGAACAACGGAAGATTGGAATGTTGTTGCAGAACGGACAACGAAGGATGGGAAGCTAGTCAGAACTTTGTTAAAGCCGTCCAAAGAATACCCAAGATATTTTGATCCACTAGCTCTGGGTATTGCTTTTGAATTCGAATTGCACCATGGCGATCATTGGCAAAAGATCCGTGACAACTATTTGAAGTGGGGCGAGGCTCCTCCATTTGCACATGTTGAAGGCGGGATCTACCGCTATACGAGTCAATCTGCTGATCTCATTATCGAAATTGACACTGCCAAAGACTACTGGCCAATCAAAATGGTTCGCAATGGAGGGTCGAAATGGGAAACAGAGACAACGCTTGAGAAAACCGAAGGATACTGGCTGCCGAAATCAGCGAGAGTAAAGACCAAGGGTTTGGAGTCGCGTTACATTTTCAAATGGCATACGGTCAACAAAGATGTGTCAGATCGTTTTCAATCAGATAGTGTCCGGTCCAAGTTCAATGTTGAATTCCAGAGCACTCTGAAGTGAGAGTGTTTTACTGAAAAAAACAGCACGCCGGCTATGTCAAATTGCCGAGGATTATTGTCGAAATTGAATTCGCTTAAACTGCGCCGTCGTGTGCGATGCGTCTTATAATCTGAGGTAAGCCAGAACGATCCGTTTGTGAGGTTGGAAATGCAGCAGGCGAATGTCTCAAACCTTTGGACCCGGAATTGGTCTCGCGTTGTCTTCAAGCATCCCGCACTCTGTGGTTTGCCATTTACGCTCGCAGTGGTAAAGTAGGGTGTGTGAAGTGGTCGTGTAGAATTAGTCGTCCATTTTTCAAAAGCAAAGAGCGTTAACACCCAATCGCATTGATAACGCAACGACCACGAAACACACCATTCGGTATCTTCCCTCGCGGTGGAAACTCGCCAAATTCGGGTCGACGTTCTTGGTGAATGACGCCAGTGGTTCGGTGCGTTCCGACCTCAGCTTTTTCGATTGCTTCAGTAAATGGCAACGGGTACTTTCCGCCTTTATCCAGCATCAGCTACTTAATCGATCGATCCAGATGGTTACATGCATTTTTCTCTTGATTTCTGCTGCTTTAGTTCTTTTGTGGATCTCGTGGGACGTAGCTGTTGATTCGCTGATATGTTCGCGGGTGCATGGCTTGGTGCGGGAGTACA
>JANMNK010000775.1:0-1749 GCA_031373875.1 Pirellulaceae bacterium
CGTTAACACTCTTAAAAGAAGCGTGTGAATCGGGAATCCCGGCAGTTCGATATCAAGCCGCCGCTTCGCTGATGCCTATAATGATCCGGCAGGAGATGCATGGAGCGAGTTCAGCACAGGCGGCGATTGGCGAGATGCTTCGATTGGAAGGTAATGCCCTCGTGCTGGTTGTTGGAACGAATCCTTCGTTAAGCATTCATGCCGTGGGGCTGTTGAATCAGATTGGTTATCAGGTCGTTCAAGCGAGTTCGGGCCAAGAAGCAATTCGGATCATCCAAGAGCCACATCCGATTGAGTATGTCGTGATCGTGGATCGGACCGGCGATGTTGCGTTAACGCAATTGGTTCAGCGTCTCCGGTCTTACTATCGGACGTCCACGGTTCCTATGGCGATATTGCTTCCAGAATATCGTGCTGGCGAGTTAAAAGTTTTGAATGAAGTTACAGGATTGATCGGTTCATTTGTACCTCCCAATGACGACGGCATGTTGACCATTCTCAAAGAATGCAATTCGCTGCCTCGTCAAAGATTGCGTTTGACGGACGCAGATCGTCTTTCGTGGAAAACCATCGCTGGCGATTTCTTAAATGCCGTCGCCAGTAAGCAAAACTCCGAGATTCCCGCCAGCCTAAGGGCTTGGGCCGAGTACGCGAGATCGTCATTGTCTGTGGACGCGTTTAGCAAAATGTCCAACGAAGTACTTGCAGAGATAGGCGATCGGCAAAGCCAAAGCGAACTTGCGAAAAGACTCATTAACTCTGGAGAAAGTCCCGACGATCGAGAAGCACTTGGGGAGATATTATCTCGTTCGATTCGATTTAACGGTGTTCGTATGACGCGCACCGATGTCGAAAATGTTTACAAAGCTTACAATACCCAAGCACCTCGGGACGCTGTCGCTCATCGCGTTCTCGGAGGTGTCTTGGATCAAATCGAAATCTATGCCAAAGAAAATGGCTGGGATGCGATTGCCTCCGAGGAAACGAAAGTGAGCGAAGACAAACGCTAAACTCCTTCATACCAATCTGCATTGCCGACGGAAAATGACACGGTACGGAATCCAAGAAATAGATATCGATCCCTCGCCCAGCGAGCGTGAGCTTGTGGGCAGCAGTGCTGCGATGCAACAAGTTATGAATACGGTTCAGCGAGTGGCACCGACGAACGCCGCCGTAATGCTGCTAAGCGAAACTGGATGCGGCCAAGATCGAATCGCGCAGGCCATACATCAATCGAGTCGTCGCGCGTCGAAACCGTTTTTACGCATCGACTGCAGCCATCTGACATCCTTGCCGGGTTCTTTCGACGCATTGAGCAATCTCGTTCCCGATCATGCAAAAATGAACGATCCCGAATCGGACAGCCTGAGATTGGAATCTGCAAACACTGGCTCACTGTTTTTAGAAAACATTCATACCCTGCCGATATCACTTCAGTCGAAACTATCGCAACTCATCAAGCAAATGCATGCAGCAACAAGTTGCGGTGAAGTCGGCGGGAATTTCGATGCTCGATTAATTTCGACTGCAGTTCCGACATTAGAACGTCAAGTCGAGGCAGGAAGTTTTGATCGCGAGCTTTACTATCAGTTGAATGTAGTCCCGATCCAAGTCCCACCATTGCGAGAGCGACCCGATCACATTCCTGGTTTAGTTCAGTACTACATGTCTTTTTATGCGAGTCGAAACGAACGATTCATTTCATCAATCCAAGCCGACGCAATGCAAGCGTTGCAGGATTATCGCTGG
>JANMNK010000843.1:0-3047 GCA_031373875.1 Pirellulaceae bacterium
ATCGTGATTCCGATTGGGACAAGCCATCGCCAATCAATGATGAAATACTCCAAACGCGACGGCAAAATAACGAGCAAAGATCTTGGCGGATTCACCTTTGTCCCATTAGTTGGCGATCATGGCTGGGATCGCAACAATTAGCCTGACACGAATCCTTTGCCCATCACCATCTCCTTCAAGAATTTCTTAACGGATTTTGACTGCTAATCGACTTTGCATGACAATGTCTGGGCAAGTTAGGATTCACTGGCCATCAACTCCGCCACTATAATGCCCCAGACTAGACGTGCGGTGTAAAATGAACCATTCTCCGATAGCCAACCATTTGCGGCAATTTGACGTCGCGGCAAACATCGAGCGTTCTCAAACTGGATACGAAAATGACGCCATTACGAAGAACTCAGGTAGCAAATTTTCCTGCAGCGCCTGTCGCAACTCGCTCGACTATCTGTTGTCTTCTCTTGTTCTTCTTATTGTTAGCGTCTTGGCTGGCAGAGAGCGTGGTAGCCGAAAACCCCGTCAAGGAATCAAGCGGTCGAGTCCCTTGGACAACGTCGCGCGTGACAGGTTCCCCCGATTTACCGCATCCCTTCGTTACCGAAGTCGCGTTTCCATCGCTCCGATTTAATCAGTGCCTCGATATGACGTACATGCCTGGTAGCGATAGGTTGTGGGTAGTCGAGCAATCGGGCAAGATTTTTTCGTTTCCCAATCGCCAGGATGTCACCCAAGCTGACTTGGCAGTAGACTTTGCCAAGGCCATCCCGGGCGTTGAACAAGTTTATGCGATTGCCTTCCATCCTCAGTTCGAACAAAATCGTTTTTGCTACGTCTGCTATATCAAGAAGCCGGAGCAGCCTGACGGTACGCATGTCGCACGGTTTCGCGTGACCGAAGAATCCCCCCCTCGCATCGATGTTAGCTCTGAACAGACCATCGTCACGTGGTTGTCCGGAGGCCATAACGGATGCAGTTTGAAATTCGGTCCCGACGGTTACCTCTACATTTCGACTGGCGACGGAGCAGGCCCTAATCCTCCAGATACCCTGCGAGCAGGCCAAGACATCAGCAACCTGTTATCGGCGATCTTGCGAGTCGATGTCGACCATCCGTCTCAGGACAAGAACTACAGCGTTCCATCCGACAATCCTTTTGTCGATCACGAGAATGCACGAGGTGAAATTTGGGCCTATGGTCTTCGCAATCCGTGGCGCATGAGTTTCGATCGGAAGACGGGTGATCTTTGGGCTGGCGATGTCGGTTGGGAACTATGGGAGATGATTCATCTCATTGAACGGGGCGGGAATTATGGCTGGTCGGTGATGGAGGGCCGCCAACCGACCAATCCCGATTGGCCCAAAGGCCCCACGCCGATCATCCCACCCCTCATCGAACATCCGCACACCGAATCGTCGTCGATAACCGACGGGCTGACATACTACGGCAATCGCATTCCCGCACTGTACGGCTGGCATATCTACGGGGACTACGATACGGGGAAAATCTGGGGATTCCGATTCGAAAATGGCGTGATTTCCCAGCAACGAGAATTGGCCGACACGTCGTTGCGCATCGTGAGCTTTGGCGAAGCGGCTGATGGCGAGTTTTACCTGCTTGATCACAGTGCAGGCACCTTAAACCGATTGGTTCCAAATCCGAGAATTGGCCAAGTCGCGGACTTTCCTCGCCGATTGAGCGAGACAGGGATTTTTAAGTCCATCGCGAGCATGACTCCTTCGCCAGGCGTTGTTCCCTATTCGATCAACGCCTCAGCATGGAACGATCACGCGATATCCGAAAAAATCGTTGCCGTGCCGGGTACGAATTCGATTCACGTCAAGGACGGCCTTTGGGAGTTTCCAAAAGATTCCGTTTTAGTCAACACGCTCTCATTAGAAATGGAGTCGGACAAGCAGACTTCACAGCGACGGATCGAAACGCAGTTGCTTCACTTTGACGGGGCCGAATGGCAACCGTACACGTATCGATGGAATGAAGATCAGACGGATGCGTTCTTGGTAGACGCGTCGGGTACTGAAGAAGTGTTTCAAATCGTTGATCCCCGAGAGCCCGACGGCATTCGCAAACAGAATTGGCGATTTGCAGGGCGAGCCGAGTGCCAACGCTGTCACAACAAATGGGCCGGACCCCCGCTTGCGTTCAATCGGCTTCAGTTGGACCGCTTGCAGTCTTATTCGGCTGGGCCTCAACCTCAATTGGCGGCACTCGCGGCTCTCAAGATTATCGATACCAAACAAGTCAAATCAGCCAAACGAAAATTGTGCGACCCCTATCAGGATAACATGCCCCTTGACGATCGAGCTCGTTCTTACTTGCACGTCAACTGCGCTCACTGCCATCAGCAACACGCTGGGAGCGGTGCTCTGGCGCAAATGCTTCTCGACTTGCCGCTCGCCAAGACGAACATGTTGGATGTGAAACCCATCTTGGGAAATTTTGCAATTGAAAACGCAAAAATCATCGCTTCGAAAGACGCTTACAGATCCGTGCTGTTTTATCGCATGGCCAAAGTTGGAAATGGTCACATGCCAATCATTGGCCCAACAGAAATTGACTTGATGGGACTCGAAATAGTCGAAGATTGGATCAACGGAATCGAAGCGGAGCAATTGGACGATGCCGTCGCAGCAAAAACCCAAGAATTGCATACGATACGAGCTGAAATCGTAGCAAATCTTTGGAATGCGGGACAGGATCAATCGAACTTGCAATTGATCTCTGCACAGGCGATTGCCTCGCCCGACATGGCGTTATTCATAATGCGAGCGTTCGATCATGGTGAGTTGACTGGACCGGCGAAGTCTGCGGTGGTTCAAGTTGCATCGGAACATCCGGATCCCGTGATTCGAGAATTGTTCGAGCGATTTCTGCCATCTTCTAGGAGAACGAAACGCGCTGGCACATCCATCGCCGAAGATCAAATTCTCGCAATCCCAGGCAATGCGGAACGCGGTAAAGATGTGTTTTTCAATACCGCCGGTGTCCAATGCAAGAATTGTCATAAGATCGATGGCCAAGGTATCGAG
>JANMNK010000858.1:0-2051 GCA_031373875.1 Pirellulaceae bacterium
CACAGAGTGGGCCAAGAACCGCGCCGCTCATGGTCGAGCACCGATTACCATTCGCATTGTCAAAGGTGCAAACATGGAAATGGAGCGAGTCGAAGCCAGCATTCGCGGCTGGCCTCAAGCTCCGTATAAGAACAAACTCCACACCGATTCAAACTTTAAACGGATGTTGCAATACGGATTGCAACAAGAGAACAGCCAAGCTGTACGGCTGGGCATTGCTTCGCATAATTTGTTCGATATGGCTTATTCGTTTACCTCGGCTTTCGCATCGCACGCGATGGAACGCGTTCAATTTGAGATGCTCGAGGGCATGGCAAATCACCAGCGGCGAGCCTTGCATGAACTGGCAGAAAATGTACTGCTTTACGCGCCCGCTTGCCGTCGTGAAGAGTTTATCAACGCGATCGGCTATCTGATTCGGCGGTTGGACGAGAATACGGGCCCGGACAATTTCCTTCGACATGCATTTAAGATTTCGGTCGATGGCTCAACGTGGAAGCGACTGGAAGCGGGATTTCTTGAGTCGCTCAACATGGTCGATACGGTCCCCTACGAACCTCGCCGTAAACAGGACCGTAATGCACCCCCACCGCAACCCGATGCGCCCAATCGCTGGCCGACCTTTGTAAATGAGCCCGATACCGATTTCTCACTGACGCAAAATAGCGATTGGGCTCGCAATATTACCGATCGATGGAAATCGATTTGCGACCAACACGCCTACGAAATTCCGCTGGTGATCGCAGGCCAAGATTGCCCTGGCCAGGGCGCTGCCTACGAGTCCAAAGATCCGTCGCGTCCTGGTGTTGTTGTCGCTCGTTATCGACAAGCTTCGCCTGATCAAATCGTTCAGGCCGGGCAGTGTGCCGCCACCGACAAAGCGAATTGGCGATCGATGTCGCCAGTCGACCGCTACACCATTCTCCGTCAAGTCGCGCAACAGATTCGTATCGACCGCGCGGACTTGATCGGTGCCGCGCTGGCCGATGGCGGAAAGACCATTGCCGAGAGCGATCCCGAAGTCAGCGAAGCCGTCGACTTTGTGGAATTCTACGCGCGCTGCGCTCTCGATCTTCATCAACAGTCAGCCTACGCAGTAAAGCCGGTCGGTGCAGTCGTCGTGATCAGTCCCTGGAATTTCCCCATCGCAATTCCTTGCGGCGGCATTGCTGCAGCTTTGGCAACAGGCAATACGGTCATTCTCAAGCCTGCGTCGGACACGGTATTGCCCGCTTTCGTGCTTTGCCAATGTTTTTGGAAAGCGGGTGTACCCCGCGAAGCATTGCAGCTTTTGCCATCGTCTGGCGCTCTCATCGGCAAACACCTGCTCTCGCGGCCAGACATCGCCTCAGTGATTTTGACGGGGGGGACCGAAACGGCGAAGCACATGTTGCGCGACAATCCCCGACTTCGCCTGTTCGCGGAGACGGGTGGCAAGAACGCGACGATTGTAACGAGCTTGAGCGATCGTGATTCGGCTATCAAGAATATTCTCCATTCAGCCTTTTCCCACTCGGGCCAAAAATGCAGCGCAACTTCCCTGGTGCTCCTGGAAGAAGAAGTATTCAACGATCACGCTTTCCGCGACCAATTGGCCGACGCAGTTTGTAGCATGAAAGTCGGCAGTGCATGGAACCTGGCAACCAAGATGGGTCCGCTGATCCGGCCACCCGAAGGCGACTTGCTTCGCGGGCTCAAAGAACTTGAGCGTGGCGAGACTTGGCTTGTGATGCCAACCAGTCAAGACGATAATCCGAGCCTCTACACACCGGGCATCAAATGGAATGTCAGTCCGGGTAGTTTTACGCATATGACGGAATTGTTCGGGCCGGTTCTCGGTGTGATGAGTTTTAAGAAATTGAGCGAAGCCATCGAGATGGTCAATGCGACAGGTTTCGGATTGACTAGCGGAATCGAAAGCGTCGATGACCGTGAACAAGAAATTTGGCGTCAACGCGTTCGTGCAGGAAATTTATATATCAACCGTCCTACGACCGGTGCCGTCGTTCTGCGTCAGCCATTCGGTGGAATGGGCAAGAGCGCTTTCGGCC
>JANMNK010000865.1:0-2238 GCA_031373875.1 Pirellulaceae bacterium
CGTACGTTGCGAAACAACCTTCGCATCATCCGATGGCGTCCGCTTCAGCTCAAGAACTTTTCGAGTCGCTCGTTTTCAAAGATACGACGATTGATCTATCCATCTCCAGAAACTCGAACGGGGGAATCTACTGGTACAATCTGCATGTGGCACTGGTGAATACAGAGCGATGGCGATGTGCGAATCGTGAATGGTTGATTGCGACACGGAATGCGATCGTCCGAACGAGTACAAAAAAACGATGGCAACTATCCTGTCTTGCGCTGCTCGCCGATCATTTGCATTTTTCCATCGGATGCTCGTTCGAGGTGTCGCCGTCTCAAGTCGTCTTGTCGGTGATGAACAACATCGCTTGGATGCATAGTATGAAACCGGTGCTATGCTACAGCGCCTTCATGGGAACGTTCGGGGAATACGACCAGCGATCTGTATTAGGACGCCAAAGGGGCATGCGTGAGTGATGAACGTCTTAGGACGCCAAAAGGGGAATCGGGATCGAGGGTTCGTCTAATCGCGGGATCCGCGGCGGCAACTGGAACAACAACTCCAACAACTTGTCGTCGTCGACCCGGAACAGCAACAGCCCGGCGAACGAGAACAACAACATCGGTTTTCGTGTCGCAAGCCCCCGTAACCGCGCAGGCGTAGCAGCTTGTGGGGCCAGAATCGTTGGGGTTGCACTTGCAGCTCCAGCGACCGTGCCCTCACAGGGACGAACCGGTTCTCCATCGCACCGGCGAGACCGCCGGTGGGCGAATAAGTTGATGTGCGATCGTGGCGAGTAGTTTCGACAAAAAGCGCGGCCGCACCGATTCCGGGCGGGCCATCCATCGTTGATCGAAGGGTGGCCCGCTAGTTTTGTCGAACTGCCCGTTTCGATTGAATTGGTAGCCTCGCGAAACCTGCTTCGATCACATCTGACCGACGCGGCTTGGTAAAGGAGTAAAAAGGCAGCGGCCGGACAAATTATTTGCCAATCGCACGTAGGCGCAACCTGTACCGGTTGGACACGCCGGGGCGTCGAAAGCCGACGGCTTTTGCTCAAAGAGCTGACCTTTTGTTGGTTGAAGTCGTTGAAAATCGAGGTCCTTGTGGCCTGCATCGCAAAAACCTTTCAATGAAACAAGTATCAACGAAAACAGTCCTGGTTTTGAAACCAGGACTGTTCAATTTTTTCAGAGATACATCGCAAAACGAATTACGTCGGAACGCTTTGGATAGTCTTAAGCACTCGCGATACGATCCGATACGGATTCGCAGCCGAGTTCGGACGACGATCTTCAAGGTAACCCTTGTAGTTGTTATTCACGAAGCTATGTGGCACGCGAACGGAGGCTCCGCGATTTGCAACACCCCAGTTGAACTTGTCGATCGACTGCGTTTCGTGCAAGCCGGTCATAAGCAAATGGTTGTCTGGACCGTAAGCTGCAATGTGTTCGTCTTTGTACTTATCGAACGCATCCATCAACTTCATGAAGTAATCCTTACCGCCAACTTCGCGAAGGTACTTGGTCGAGAAGTTGCAATGCATTCCCGAACCGTTCCAGTCGCCGCGAATCGGCTTGCAATGGAGCTCGACATCCAATCCGTATTTTTCGCAAAGACGCATTAATATGTAGCGAGCCATCCAAACATCGTCGGCGGCCTTCTTCGAGCCCTTTGCAAAGACCTGGAATTCCCACTGGCCTTTTGCAACTTCGGCGTTGATGCCTTCATGATTGATGCCAGCATCCAAGCAAAGATCGAGATGCTCTTCGACAACTTGACGAGCAATGTCACCGACCCATTTATAGCCAACACTGGTGTAGTATGGGCCTTGAGGAGCTGGAAAGCCGCCCTCAGGAAAACCGATAGGTCGACCATTTTCAAACAAGAAGTATTCTTGCTCCAATCCAATCCAAAGATCTGGATCTTCGTCTACCGTCGCGCGGTGGTTCGAAGGATGTGGAGTGAGGTCCGGTAAAAGGACTTCGCACATCACCAAGAAGCCGTTCTTACGACTGCTATCGGTATAAAGAGCGACCGGCTTCAAGACGCAGTCGGAACTGTGTCCTTCGGCTTGTTGCGTGGAACTGCCATCAAATCCCCAGAGCGCCAAATCGGCAACCGACTTCGGGGCTTCGTCGACAAGCTTCGTCTTGCTTCGTAGATTTGGCTCGGGTGTATAGCCGTCAAGCCAGACGTATTCTAATTTGTATTTCGTATCGGACGACATTCAGTTAATTCTCTTCATGACAC
>JANMNK010000876.1:0-4021 GCA_031373875.1 Pirellulaceae bacterium
GCCAACAGCGGGATTGGTGGATTGGGTCGATTGGGACCGATGATGTGGGTTGTATCTTTTTATCGGAGATAGGATTTGACGTTTGGGAATTAACTTACATGGGCGTCTTTCCCGAATTTCGTGGGCGAGGCGTTGGCTCAGCGCTTTTACTACATGCCATTAACGAGTGTTCAACGAAACACGCGCAGCATCTAACATTGGCGGTAGATGAACGCAATGCACCTGCTATTGAATTGTATCGTCGCCACGGTTTTACGGTGCTCGGCAGCATCCAAGCTTGGTACTGGCATCCAGGTTTGCAGGAAAAATCCTTGCCAATCAGTCGCTTGAAAAAATGAGGTGCGAGAGGCCGCGCGTTGCGATCGCGCATTCACGGTTCCTTCATAAAGCGCAAGTCTCCACAGATCAAAGACTTACGCGATTGCTGTTGCGACTTGTGCTGCTTATCGTTTTTTTTGTCGACAGCTTTTCCACGCGAGCGAAATTCAGCTTGCGAGATTTTTCATTTCGGGGGGCTCGTTGAATCGCCCGCGAATCGCTCTGCTTTTTTAAGCAGTGGAGGGCTTGACACTCCAAGTCAAAATATTGTCTTCAATGAAAGTTTGACTTCAAAGCTAGCAAATCTAAAATCGGCACTCGCCCGTCGGGGCACGCTATCAGACTAAAGACCATTCACCAGGAAACGTGGCCGTCTCTTAACAGTGAATTGGTTTGCGGTCAGGCAGGAAGGTTCCTGCTTGTACGAGGAATTCTGTCGAAATGAATCGGCAACGCAAGGGATAGGAGTGCGCGCAGAGCATGACAAATCGGATAGTCGGTAACCAAGAAGAACTTGGGAATCAGGTTCGAATCTGTCTACAACAACGATTGGGACCAGAGCGGTTCCAGTTATGGTTTGGAGGGCAAAGCACATGGTTGGTAAAAGACGAAAAACTACAAGTCGCTGTCGTTGCTGAGTTCCTAATCGATTGCATCCGACGATTTTGTTGGCGTGATTTGATGAGTGCGGCCCGCGAAGTTGTGGGCGCGACCGTTGAAGTAAACATCAGCACGGACGCTTCGCTCTCCGCAACCCAAACATCCCAAATTGACAAAACCAACCAAAGTTCGCCGACGATACAACACGCGCCACGTGCCTTAAACACCATGCCAGAAACCCTCCCTTTGGTGGAAACTGCGCCGATCGTCAAGTCGGCGGGTTTCAAGCCTGCTGCGTCCGTGTATCGTGAGGTGCGTGGGAATGAGTCGAAACCAACAGGCGCGCATCGTAACACGTCAATGACAACCGAATTTTGGAACGGATTTATCGAGGGCGAATCAAATCGTCTAGCACGAACTGCTGGACAGATGGTCGTGGAACGTCCGGGGACAATTAATCCGTTGGTCCTCTACGGTCCGTGCGGGTCGGGCAAAACGCATTTGGCACGCGGAATCGGGGAACAAATTCGGCAGAAGCATTCGCTGCGTCGGGTCATCTACATGACGGCGGAACAATTCACGATCGATTTTTCGGAATCTGTTCGTGGCTCTGGGTTTGCGAACTTTCGACGAAAGTACCGTGACGTCGAGGCGCTGATTTTAGACGACGTTCAATTCATGCTTGGCAAAACAGGCACGCTGGTGGAGCTCCGAAACACAGTCGACAATTTGTTGCGCGATCATCGTCAAGTGATCTTTGTTGCGGATCGATCGATTGCAGAACTTGGTGGACTCGGCGTCGAACTGCATACACGATTGTCGGGCGGAATGGCTTGTGGATTGGAGCCTCTGGATTTAGCGACTCGCGAAAAGCTTCTAACACTTTTATGCGACAAGCACGCAATTCACGTCGACAGCGGTGTAATTTCTGACTTGGCACGTCAAACCAGTGGCGATGCCCGCGTCCTGCATGGCGTTTGTTTTCGATTATTGGCGGCGCAAAGGACCCTTGGTCAGGAGTTGACTTTGTCGGATGCGCTCCATTGCTGCAAAGATTTGTTGCGGGCCAGCCAGCCAATTGTGCGGCTGAACGATATAGAAAAAGCAGTTTGCGACGTTTTTGGATTGGAACCCAAGAGTTTGCAGCTCAAATCGAAAAGCAAAGGTATCAGCCAACCGCGAATGTTGGCGATGTTTTTGGCGCGAAAATATACGCGGGCTGCTTATTCTGAGATCGGCAACTATTTTGGCAACCGACAGCACAGCACGGTTATTTCGGCTCAGAAGAAGGTCGAAGATTGGTTGGCAAACAACGAGTCGGTCGATCATTCGCGGGGCTCTATTAGCGTTCGCGATATGCTGCGAAACCTTGAATCGAACCTGCAAGTCGGTTGAAAAGCCAATTTTTGCTTGGGAGCGACTTTATTGCCCTCATCGATGGCCCTTATCCAGCTTGTTTGCGAATCTTTGTACTTGGAGCGAACCGCCCCTGCGGAATTGGGGTTTAGAAAAAGCGGTATTTTTGGCAGCGTGGGACACCCGCCGTGGGAACTTGCTAAGCTATTTCGAGCGAACATACTACGGATTCGCGATTAATTGGCGTCCATCGCGTTATGCGAGAAGTAGGTTTTCGGTTTTCATTCTCGATAGGTTTGGTACCGAATCCGATTTTCGAGCCGCGTTCGACTCGGTTTCTTAAGGAATATTTAACTTGGCCACAGCTTCGATTCAATCCGTTACGACCGCCGTTGCTGGCGAAACAAACACTCCGGTTGAGGCCGTTTCGAACAAGTCCAAGAGACGAAAAACGAGCCATCTCAAAATAGTGCCTGAGACGCGAGAATTGCGCGAATCAATCCGGCAAACGTGTTACGACATCGCAGGCAAATTGAACAAAGACGTGCCTCTGTCGAAAGATCAGATGGAAACCGTTGCCCGTCGGTTGCTTGAGGAGATGGGCCATCCCGAAGGATACTTGGGCTGGACGATGGTCATCATGGCCGGAGCGTTTTTCAAGGATCAAATCGCGTCGATTCCGCCAAGTCGCAGACTTTTCCTGCTGCCGCATTGCTTGAAGCATGCCGAAGGTTGTCCAGCCGACTACGACGAATTCGGCATGAACTGCAAAAAGTGCGGTGCGTGCTCGATTGCAGACTTTCGAACTAAAGCGGAAGAAATGGGCTACAAGGTACTTGTCGCCGAGGGTTCGCCGATCGTGCTCAAGATTATTGTGAGCGGCTACGTCGATGCAATCATGGGTGTTGCCTGCTTAAACGTTCTTGAAAAAGCGATCGACAAGATTCTTTTAGCCGGTATTCCCTGCATGGCTGTTCCACTTCTTTCGAGCGACTGCCGAAACACGAGTGTCGACGAAGATTGGGTTAGCGAGATGGTGGCTTTACAAAGCGAATTGGCAGTACAACAAACTCGCAGTTACGTGCATCTGATGCGTGCTTCGTCGGACATGTTTCAATCTCCAAACCTGGAGCGGCTTACTGGGAGACAAAGATCGGATCGCTTGATTGATTCGTCATCTGAGAATCCACTGGCTTCGGTGGATCCGATTGCAGCAACGGAAAGTCTTGCGTTGGATTTCCTGAGCAAAGGCGGGAAATACTCGCGACCTTTTATTACTCTGGCTACCTACGACGCGATGCAAGGTGGTGATTGCACGCTTAGCGATGGAGCTACGAAAGCCGCTGCTCTGCATGACGGAATCTTGCGGGCAGCGATGAGTATCGAGATGTTCCACAAAGCGAGTTTGGTCCACGACGACATCGAAGACAACGACGCTTATCGCTACGGTCAGCCTACCATGCACCGCCGATACGGATTACCGACAGCGATCAACGTTGGCGATTACATGATTGGGTTAGGATATCGGTTAGTAAGCCGTGAATCAAAATCATTGGGACCACAAGTCGTTGCGGACATCTTGGAGTGTTTGTCCGGCGCCCATACCCGTTTGGCGGAAGGGCAGGGGGCTGAGTTACTATGGCGCGACGGTGCGAACAAGCGTCTGTCGCCACTGGATGCTTTAAAAATTTACGCGTTGAAAACGTCTCCAGCGTTCGAAGCCGCTCTGTTCACTGGAATTCGACTT
>JANMNK010000891.1:0-3915 GCA_031373875.1 Pirellulaceae bacterium
AATTGCATTCGGTGCTGGCAAGTCGAGCGAGACATTGATCGATGCCAAACTGCCGCTTCCAGGATTTTATTCCTGTTCGTTGGAACTGATAAGCAAAAAGAAAATAATCGAACGTCGTTTCCTGCCGATCGCCGTTTTTCAGCAAACTGAAAAAGTTCCGCCATCGAATTTTATCGGAATGAATACCCACTTCGGATTCAAGGGCGAGCGGGCGTCCAGCTTAGATTGCATGAGTCTATTGCAGAGATATGGCCTGGATCAATTCCGTGATGGCATGGGATCGTGGGGGCAGTACGAAGTCGCTAAGGGTGAGTATGTTCTGCCACAGCACGCCGAAACGTACCTTGCTCGCGCTAAAGACTTGAAGATGCGTCCATTGATTTACATCACAGGCTGGAATCGACTGTATGACGATGGCGGTTTCCCCAACACGAGTGAAGCAATCAGCGCGTTTGCTTCATTCGCAGCAGCTCTCGTAAGTCAAAACACTCATGCCGTTCAGAATTTTGAGATTTGGAATGAGTGGGTTGGCGGAACGGGTATGGAGAACAGGCTTGGCATTCATGATGGTCAAGCCTACGGAAGACTTCTTCGCGCGACGTATGAGTCAATCAAGAAAGGCAATCCCCAAGTTACCGTTGTCGGCGTCGGAGGTGAAAATCCTTCGCGAGTTTACGAAGGCCAAGTGACGGCCATAGAAACCCTGGAAGGAATCTTGAAGACGGCCAACAGTGACTCCATGGATGCGTGGTCGATTCACCCTTATCAGATACCGCGACCACCTGAAGTTGCGGGCCTGGCCGAAGATGTACTTAAGATTGACGCACACGCAAAGGGTAAAGGTGTCGACGCAAAGTTATGGGTTACTGAAATTGGTTGGCCCACGCCGATGGGATCACCGGGAATAAGCGAAGAGTTTCAAGCTTGCTATTTGGTCCGGAGTCTCGCGATTCTGCAGTCCACGCAGGTTGTCGACAAAGCCTATTGGTACGATTTCCAAGATGATGGTTTAAATCGAACCGATGCACGCGACAACTATGGCATTGTCCATAATCAATTTTACAACTGTGCTCCCAAACCTGCTGCCGTCGCGCTGGGAGTCTTGATTCGACAAACGCAAAATGCAGCTTGTGGGCCGCTTTGGAGCAAAGGGACCGTGCATGCCGTGCGATACGAATTTCCCGATAAAGAGCAGTGTTTAATCGCTTGGTCTACTGGCCCCACGGACGTCCGAGTAGGTGGTAAGGTAGATGGCTGTATCGATATGATGGGAGCCCCAATAGTGGTCCAGAGGACGATTAGTCTTAGCAATGATCCGATCTACATTCGAGGTCATGACTTGACGATTGAAATACCGGCCCCGTAGCGACGCGAAATATGGCGATCATGTTGAAGGACGTGGCGATCGAAAAATGCAAAAGCCGTTCAATGTCCGAACTTTTTTTATTGTTCTGCTTGCTTTGTCCATTGTGATCGGAGTATGCATTTCTTCAGGACTGCGTAGTGGCGGGCCATTCCTTACCCCTTACCACATGCTTGGTGAGATTTACCTTGTGGAAACAGCTAAAATCTCTGTGCTCGCTCTTCCCGTCTTATCGCTAGTAGCGTTTATATATTTGGTGAGCTTTACGCCGCGTCCAAGAATTGCTTGTGTTGCCATGGTGTTTTTGATGCTTGGTATTGCACATCTTTTCATATGGGGAACGATTTCCGAACTCTATGCTGTGGCACAGATTCTTGCACCTGGTGAATTTTGTATAGCAGTTGCTGCGATTGCCGAGATTGCGATTCTGCGACTGAGGGATCACATCGTTACAGCGATTTGTCTCGCTCTTCTGTCAGTGGCATACTGGCACTGTGCACTCGTTCTTGCCCTTGTCGTGGGATGAGTGAAGCTCCGGAAAGTAAAAATCGATTGCTTGCCTACGGCTGCCAACGGAGTCGTTACCACATTTGCCTTGTTGATGTTCGGCGTATCCACAGCTTTATCGCAAGTGATAAACTGGAGATGTTGTTAACGAGGCGGAAACTCTGTAATAACAATTCAAGCATTCGTTTCCGTACGAGAAGCTTCGATTGTCACGACGATGTTCTTAAAGATGGGTGTCTTCGATTGAGGGTCTACGTGCCTTGGAACGAGGACGTTGGCTTCGGGGTAATACATCAACGCGTTGCCTGCTCTAAGCTCGGGGTAGGAGCGAGCGAGTATTTCGGGCAGGAAACCTGTTTGGCTTCGGACTGTTACTAACTGATCATCGACAAGTCCAAAACGTTTCATGTCATCTGGGTTCATCAAGATCACGTCGCGTCGTTCTTGACCTCGATAGATGTCGGTATTCTCGTAGACCACAGTATTGAATTGGCCTTCGCTACGCACCGTCATTAATCGCAGTTCGTTTGTACCTGTGCCCATTAAGTTGGGGATTGAGTAGCGAGTCAGCGCGGCGCGTCCGTCAGTGGTTTTAAATGTCGGCTTGTGAAATGTTCTGCCGGGAATTTGGAATTCTTGACGGGTCTCATCGATCGTTGCGACTGGGCCGTAACCAGGGATAACTTGGGCAATCCATTGTCGGATGGAATTGGTTTTCGCCATCGCTTCCCAATCGACTCCCCGGCCCTTTCCCACCACGCGTTTACCAATTTCCGCGATCACATGCACTTCGCTACGGGGTCCGGGATAACGTTTGGGACCGCCGTCACTCATGCGAACAAAATTGAACATGGACTCTTGAGTCGTCGGTTCGGGTTCTTCGTCGCGAGCCAGAACTGGCAACACGATCGTCTCGGCGGCTAATCCCCGCGCGTGGCCCGTGTTGAGTGTGGTATTCAACATGACGAGCAGGTCGAGTTTGCTCAATGCTGCATCCGCGTATTTCGAATCGGGATTGGAACCGAAAAGGTTGCCACCAAGGCAGAAGCCCACTCGCAGCCTTCCTTCGTGAGCCGCTTCGACGCATGCCAAGGTATCCATGCCCGGCGATGTTGGAAGCTCGACATTGAACTTGTTTTTTAAGTTCTGAAAAATCTCGTCCTTCAGTTTCGGAGTAACTCCCACGGAGCCGATCCCTTGGACATTGGAATGACCGCGAATCGGCATCAAGCCTGCTCCGGGTCGTCCGACCATCCCGCGAAGCAGCGCTAAATTGATGATGGCGGAAACGTTTTCGACGCCATGAACGTGATGCGTGATTCCCATGGTCCACGAAAAAATAGTGCCTTTGCTTTGTGCATAGGCATCTGCCAATTGCTCAATGGTGGTTTGATCCACACCTGATTTTTCAACGATTTCCGACCAAAGTGTATTTGCTAGGAATTTCAGATAACTGTCGGAGTCGCGGCAGTGTTCGTTGAGATACGCTAGATCATGTCGACCCGTTTCGACAATCGCCTTGGCAATCCCCGTCAGCAAAGCCAGGTCGCCTCCGATGTGAGGTTGAACGTAATGCGTGGCGATTTCAGAACCGAACAGAAGACTCCATGGGTCGCTGGGAACTCGAAATCGGACCAGTCCTAATTCACGCATCGGATTGATGACGATGACCTTGCCACGACGACGACGCAAATGCATGAGCATGGTCATCAGTCGAGGATGGTTGCTTGGTGGATTTCCTCCGATGACAAAGACCAAATCCGCATGATCGACGTCGTCCAGGACAACCGTCGCGGTGCTTGTACCCAAAGCCGAACTCAACGCCACGCCACTCGCTTGATGACAATAAAAACTGCAGTTATTGACGTTGTTCGTTCCGTAGACGCGCGCGAGTAGCTGTAACAAGAATCCCGCTTCGTTGCTGCTGCGTCCGCTGAAGTACCAGAAAGTTTCCGCGGGCATGACTGATTTCAGCTTATTGCAGATGCGGTCGAAGGCTTCGGCCCACGTAATCGTTCGGTAGTGTGTCGCACCACGCACGTACA
>JANMNK010000897.1:0-3800 GCA_031373875.1 Pirellulaceae bacterium
ACTTCGTGGTGCTTTCCGTCATGTTCGCCTGGAAAACTTAACCCAAGCTGAACGTAACTTGCTGTACGAAGTCCGCGACTTCGCTCGATTTCGACGCCAATTTTATTTGAACATTTCCAGCAGCTACCTAAACCTGTTGACTCAGATGCAATCCATTCGCAATGCGGAGAGCAACATCGAAAGCTTGCGTCTCAATCTCGTGGAGCATCAGGAATTGTTGGCTCTAAAAATGGTGTCTCAAATTCAAGTCGACCAGATTTTTCAAGAATACCAAAATGGCCGCCTCGTTTTGTTGGCCGCCGAACAGAATTATGTCGCATCGCTCGACCAGTTCAAGTTCGAGTTGGGCCTACCACCGTGGCTTCCGTTGGAAATCGACGAATCGATCCTGTCACCGTTTGAGTTAGTCGATCCCCAACTTGTCGCTTTGCAAGACAACTCGCAAAAGTTATACGAGCGATTGCTGCAGTACACGCCAACCGAAAGCACTCCTTTTGACATTGCTCCCTTGGAAGTTTTGCGAGAAAGCTTCGAGCAATACCGCGCGCTGCATGACCAAGCAGCAACGTTGCTACCAGGCGTTCAAGCCGAACTGGCGCAATGGCAATCGAAACTTGACGAGATCGATTCTAGGACACTTTCTCAAAACGATCAAATCGATCTTCAGCAGCAAATGGATCTCGCGCGGCGGATTGCGGCAAGCCTTGCAGAACTTCAAACTGGATTGGACAAGCGAGAATCGTTCGACAATGAAATTCGGGGGAAGATCGACCGTTACAATCTGCCGCCCATCCCTGCGTCTGACCAGCTTGACAAAGAAGTCGATGCGTTGGGTGACTCGCTCGAATCGAAACGGCCGGAGTTGGTCGCTTGGAACGGTCTGTACACTGCAATCGGAGGGCCACTTCACGAGGAGATATCCAACCTTTTTATCGCGCAAACCCAGATTCGATTGTTTCTAATTGATCTTGATAGAATCGATATCGATCAGCGCGCCGCAGTTACTTTTGCACATCAAAATCGTCTGGACCAAATGAATCGCCAAGCCCAAGTGATGGACGCTTTTCGAAAAATCGAAGTCTCGGCCGACGCTCTTCAAAGCGACATGAACGTCACAGGTCAGCTTGGCCTGGGCACTGATCCGTCGAAGAACAATGCATTCCGATTGGATTCGTCGGCGAATACTTATCAAGTCGGCGTGCAATTCGATGGACCACTAAATCGACTCAATGAGCGTAACGTCTATCGTGCAACGCAGATCGCTTATCAACAAGCGACTCGCAATTACTCGGAGGGAAAAGATATCATCGCCAATGAGGTGCGATCCGCGATGCGTCAACTGGAACTCAGACGGCTCAACTTTCAAATCGCACGCCAGCAATTGGTCGCGGCTACTCGCCAAGTTGACCAAGCTCAAATCAACATTCGCACGGCGGCGCAAGCTAGCACGAATTTTACTCGTGACTTGTTGCAATCTTTGCAAGGGCTGTTGAGTGCCAAGAACAATTTGATATTCAACTGGATCGACTACAAAATTGCGAAAATTCGGCTCTTCACCGTTCTCGAATTGCTCTACCTTGATGATAATGGCGGATGGATCAACGAAGATTTTTCGTTGCGTTCGCTACCGGAGTTCATTTCTGCAGACAACTATTTTCCACCAGAAATGCAGCCGTTAACGCCGCAAGCCGACCTGCAGGCTCCAGCGACAATGGAACAATCACCGACAGACCCCGAAGTTATTACCGGCAACCCACTGCGTAATTAAGACCGTGAGTTTTAATGTGGATACAACTTCCTCCGAAACAATTGCTCCCAAAGCAAATCGTATGAGCCCGCAAGCTCTGCGATTCTTCGGTTCCTTCGTACGTTCGACCGTTTGGTTATTGGTTCTCTCAGCGATTGTCATAGGCCTCTTCGAAGTTTACCGCCGCACCTCCAACGCAACCGCAGCGGAAACCGAAGTTCTAACGCACACGGCACAGCGTCGAACACTTGAGGACACCGTCGTCGAACGAGGAACGATTGAAAGCCAAAACACTGTCTACGGCAAATGCGAGCTGCCGGGCAGCGAAAGTAGTATCGTCTTCATCGTGCCCGAGGGAACCGTTGTCAAGAAAGGTGACGTGATCGTCAGGCTTGAATCGGACAAGATCGACCAGCAAATCGCACTTAAGCGAATCGCCCTCAACGAAGCCGAAGGTAAGCTGAAAGAAGCGCAGCAGAATTTGATCGCCAAGAAGAACGAATGCGATGGCAAAATCGTCACTGCCGCGCGCGAATTGGAACTTGCCAAGATCGACGTCGAGAAATATCGCGACGGGGACTCCAAAGCCGAAGAGTCGGAGCTTCAACGGCTCATCGCGGATAGCCAAGCTCAGTTGCAGAAATTTTTGGACGAACGCAGCAACATCGAAGTACTTGTCAAGAAAGGCTATCGCTCGCCAGAGCAGCTTGACGAGTATCGGCTGCGCGTCAACAGTCTCAAGAAAGCTGTCGAACGGGACATTCAGAAGCTAGAGAACCTCAAGAAGTACGACTACAAACTGAAAATGACGACCTTCCAAGGCAAAGAAACAGATGCCAAGAGTAAATTGGAGCGTGAAACGTCAACCGCCGAAGCCGAAGCGGAAAAAGCGCAGTCGGCGATCAAGAACGCTCAGAACTTGGTTGACTTGCTTAATTCCGAGCTTGCCGAATTGAACGCAACCCTCGAAAAATGCACGATGAAGGCACCGCAGGACGGTACGGTCGCGTACGCAAATCAACCTTGGTATGACGATTCCCAGCGAGTACGAATTGGCTCGCGTGTGTACCAACAGCGCGACATTTTCTATTTGCCCGACATGCTCAACATGCAGGTCAAGCTTCGTATCCATGAGTCGGTTATCAATCGTATTAAGAAGGATCAGACTGTCTCGATTCGGTTGGACGCATTTCCCGACGTGAAATTGAAAGGCACAATCCACTACGTCGCGGAGCTTGCAGCCAGCGATTTCGATGACGCGAAAAACTACGAAGCGATCGTGCATATCAACGAAATACCCAAGGACATCGCTCTCAAGCCCGGCATGACGGCCGAATTGGTTATTCTCGTTGGTACCTACAAAGACATCTTGGCGATTCCCGTCGGGGCCGTCACCGAACATTTTCAACAATCGTACGTATATGTCGCAGACGATAAAGAATTTCGGCGTCGTCCCGTTAAGACCGGTCGCATGACGCATTCGTTTATTGAGATCCTCGATGGTCTCGAAGTTAGCCAAGTGCTCGCGATGGATGCGTATCGACGCGGCACAAATGACTTTGCCGCTGCCGAGCGCAAAGCGGGTGCGACGGGAGGGCCGGTCGACTCAAACGACGCAGCCAAACAAGGCGCAACGGAATGACACGCCCGACTTGGTCGCTCGTGCAAGGTATGTTCTACACTGCGATTCGCAGTGTGATGATGCACAAATTGCGGTCGTTTCTCACGATTCTCGGATTGGTCTTTGGAGTGGCCAGCGTCATTGTCATGTTGGCGGTTGCCGAAGGTGCTAGCCAAACCGCGCAAGAGCAAATTGCATTACTGGGCGTCAACAATGTGATCGTGCGAAGCGTTAAGCCCGCAGTCGATGCGCCGATCGATTACCGTTCATTCATTCAAGACTTTGGACTTAAGTACGACGACCTGCGAAGAATTCAGGACACGCTGCCTTCCGTTGTGCGCGTTACGCCGCTTCGCGAGTTCGTTCATGAAGCCCGCTATAACGACGCGACGATCGATGCGAGAATCGTCGGAGTAGATCCGAGTTACTTCG
>JANMNK010000922.1:0-1616 GCA_031373875.1 Pirellulaceae bacterium
CGGAAGGCATTGCCGGCGATCATGTTCTCGACCAAGCCCACCGCGCCGATAACGTTCTTGTTCGGTTTCAGCAATGCAACACCGCGCATGATGCCCGCTACAGTAGCTGCACCCGCCATGTCGCATTTCATTGTTAGCATGCTGTCCGTAGGTTTGAGCGACAGTCCGCCGCTATCAAACGTGACGCCTTTTCCTACCAGTGCTGTTGGAGCATCATCAGATCCCGCACCGTGGTATCGCATAATAAGCAATCTAGGCGGATACTCAGATGCTTGAGCTACACCCAACAGTGAACCACATTTCTCTTCACGAAGTCGATCTTCATCCCAAACTTCACATTGGATGCCAAGAGGCGACAATTCGGCCACAACCGTTTCGACAAAGGACTCGGGATAAAGATAGTTAGGCGGCAAATTCACAAGTTGGCGTGCGAAATTCACGCTGTCTCCGATTGCTAGACCTTGATCGACGATTCGCCGTTCAATGTTGTGCCAAATGATCTTATCGGGAGCAAAGAGACCAGGTTCGGATTTGAAAAGCCGTTGCCCGACGCTGCCCGTCAAGCTACCCACTATTGCGGCTCGCAGCGTTCCCTCATCGCCGGAAAATCCCGCGAAGGAACACGATTCGTATTTCTTGGTGCCAGCCGTTTTTGCTCCTGCAGAAGCTGCCCGAAACGCAATCCCAGCGTTAAACTTGGCTGTATCTCCTAGGCCGACGGTAACCATCGATTTGTATTTCAAGCCAACGGGTAGAATTATTGTCGTCGTTTTAAAGGGCTTGAAAACAACTTGCTCCGACTCCAAAGCAAGCGTTAACCAACCGCCCACAGCTGCGTCGACACGCCGAATCAATTCCGATTGCTTCCAATTTGAATCGATCCCGAGTACAAAAACGTCGCCCTCCAGCGATTCCGGGGATTTTGTCCCACATTCGAGCTGCATATCGGTTTCCTGAGCAAATGTTGGTTTAAAGGCCTTGTCGATCGAACTACATTTTCTTAGTTAATGCCTTTGTTCGAAGCGTTTGGTTAGTTTAATCGATTGCCTGCGGTCTTCCCATGAGGGGATAATTCGAGAATGTATCGTTCAATGCGGCAAGTTGCTGACGACCTGAAACGTCACGATCGATTGATCGAAGTGGATGAACCGGTTTCGCCGAATTTAGAAATTGCGGAAATCCAACGGCGTGTTTTTTTAAATGGCGGGCCAGCCGTTCTCTTTACGAATGTTCAAGGTTGCTCGTTCCCGATGCTCGGCAATTTGTTCGGCAATATGGACCGAGCAAGATTCCTTTTCCGCAAGAGCTGGGAAAACGTTCGACGCGCGATTGAGCTTAAAGTCGATCCCAACGCTTTCTGGAAAAACCCTACGCGATATGCCTGGGCTCCTCGGGTTGCATGGACAATGATGCCTCGACGAGTTTCGAACGGACCAGTGCTTGGCAACGAAACGACAATCGGCAGGTTGCCCCAACAAGTTTCTTGGCCAATGGACGGCGGGGCGTTTGTAACACTGCCTCAAGTTCTATCTGTCCCACCCGGATACAAACGATTGTCCGAGATCAATTTGGGAATGTATCGCATTCAGTTGTCTGGCAACGAGTATTTAGCAAAT
>JANMNK010000926.1:0-6738 GCA_031373875.1 Pirellulaceae bacterium
GGGCTGCGACAAGAGATACCGCAAGAACAGCGACATAACGACCCGAAGCCTGTTGTGGTGGTCGCGACAAGAAATAGTAGGCAACCAAAGCGACCATAAACCAGGTGGCGCTCAGCAACCACGCAAATCGAACTCGCCTCAGTCGTTTTCCGACGACCGATAAACATTGATCGAGCCTCGAGTCCACCATGGTCGTTCCTTGGTCACATCATCACTTGTCTGTAGACAGTACCCAAGTCTATGGCTTGGCGTAGGCAGTTTCAAGCTAGACGACCGATTTCGAGCAGATTGGTGGTCGACTTTCATACTGTTTTCCTATGAGGCAGGAACGGTTTTGCGAGCGAGGAGAGAATCACTCAAGCTTCCGAATTGGAGCGAATGATCGCGAATTGCTGGTGGGTGAAAACAAAAAAGGCCCAGGATCGATCCTTGCGGATCGACCCCAGGCCGGGACTATTCTCGTAGCATCCGAAAGGAGGTTCTACGAGCGGGATGGCGGCTGTCGTAGAACAGCCCGCCGGCATTTTACGAAGCACCACCCCTTTGGCCGGTTAAACAAGAACTCACCGAATCACCTCCTCTCGAAAACATGGTTTACCGTAACGATCCTATTTCAGCCATTTAGAATGGACCATCGACGGCTGGAGCAAAACCTGCTGCGATGCGTTTCGCAGCACCTCGGTATCATTGTAAATCGAGGTCAAGCGTTTCCACCGACGATCGATTTTCAATGTGTCTCTAATTCAACATTAATACGTGTCGGAACTCGTTGCCAAGTCTCGGCACTCATTTTTTTGAAACAAAAACACCTCCTTGGTTAGATTTTCCTTTTGTCAGTCTCTTGCCAGTTCAAATGAGATTGACTCTTGCTAGCAAGAAAGTGGTTACTTTCGAACGAACAAATACTCACGGTTGGTACGTGAAATCCATGCAATTCCGAAACCGCATTCCTTGAGTTGGCGCACGGCGCGTTGGGTGGATGAGGCTTCCAAACCTGGAAAATAATGGTGGAACTCAACCAGCAGTTGACCAATACTCCGAATTAATCCTTGATCGCAAATCTGTTGGATCACGTCATACTCGACACCTTCGATATCCATCTTGACCAAGTCACAATAATCGTGATTGTTCGCTTGCATAAGGCTTGAAAGGGTACGACAAGGCGCCTCAAAGAAAAGTTCGGACTTGTCCACCACTCCGTGCTTGGTCGATGTAGAATTCTGGGCCATAGTGATGGCGGACGCCGACACTCCGTCTGTAACCAATACGGACGGCAAATACATTTTTATCGTGCCGTCGAATGCCGCCAGCGCTGTCGGAGTCATTTGAAAGAGTGGCTCGTGAACGTGCTCAGCAACCCAATGCACCGATTGGGGCGTGGGGTCATAGGCGTGAATTTTGCAGCCATGTTTGGAGATGAGCGACAAATCAAAAGATGCGTCTTTGCCAATCCCAATTGAATAAACAATCGAGCCCGCGTTCAGCGAATGTTGGCAGACGGACCAACCACCGTATTTGGATCCGTGAAACTCGGTAGGGATGCGGCGATCGGCAAAATAAAATGGCTCACGGCCCATCAATGCTCGGCCAATATTAAAACGCCGAACTGCGCGATACAGCATGATCCATCTCCGGGAGAACCCATGACTTTCACGGAGTGTGTTGTTATCAATTCTATTCCTTCACGTCCAGCCGAATATTTGAAGACTTTTGCCTTGCGGTAGTTGTCTCTGAGCAAAATCAAGCAAATTTCGAACGGAAGGTTTCGAGAAAATCCCCAGCGTCGGCTGAGTCTCAATCCCAAGGAAACTGTCCGGGAATGAAAACGACATTAGCACGCTAATCGTCACGGCGGCGATTAAAGTGCATAAGTCGCTAGGCAGGTGGAGGTTGCTTGAGAGATTCCGTGATGCTGCGTTTTCTTCGGAACTTGGTCAAGCTAGCTTGAAAGTCTGGCGACAACTGCCCCTGCCACTTCCCAACAAAGGCCAGATTCGGGCAACGCCGTAACGAATTCTTAACGGCTTGCAGTCACTGAACGCAAGAACAACTGACGACAGCGCGAAAACTTTGGGTGGTGAACGGTCGTTACTGCTGGCTTACGCGGAAGATTCCCCAGATTTGGCCGTTGATGCGGACTTCACCCCACCATTGCGTCGAGGTATTGTTGCCAATTCGATAAAGCTCGTACTTTACGGGACCGTACGGGCTGACGGATGAAGTTAGCGTGACGGTGATGCGACTGTTTCCTGAGAAACGAATGTACGTTCCGTACTCGGTACCTCCTTGATCGTCGTAAATGTCAACGGTGCTGTTCGGACGAAAAGTAAAGGCACATCCCACCGCCGTTCCAGGATATAGCGTGTTGTAATATTCATATTGCGCAAGTGTCGAGATTCCCATGATGTAGCCACCGGCAAAAGTCCGTACCTGCGGAAACGCTGCGGCATTCGCGACGGGTGAAGGGGAATTGACAACTAAAGCAGCGAGACACACCAGCGCCAGCGAATAACGTGAGATCATGATTTCCTCTTGAAGAATAAACGAGATGAGAAAAAATGGGGAACGAGGAACAACCTGAAAAATACTTGACGATTCGGTCGTACTTACTAGTTCATCCACACACCGGCCTATTACCCTTCACAATTTTTTAGAATTCGTTTCGGCGACCAAAACCCACAACAAAGCTCCCTCTCCACTTTAAAGTCCCGCTCATTCTGTATTCGATCTGTATTCGATTCATTGCCCTCTCCCTTTTTGCGATTTTGGGTCGCTCTGCAAATCCAATACGCATTTCAACTGCCATGAACTTCGGTATCACAGCTTTAATCCGACCCTCTATTCAACTACGATAAAGAGACCACACGGTCTCGATCATTTCGGCAATAGGTATCCAGTCAATGCACGGCGAAGAATCGATTACGCGGTGGATCGACGGCCTTAAAAACGGCGATGACGCTGCGGTCAGTAAAATCTGGGAAGCGTTCTTTCAACGTTTGACGAAAATTGCGCGTCAACGACTTCAGGCAGCCAACCGATCTGTTTCCGATGAAGAAGACATCGTACTGAGCGCATTCAAAAGCTTCTTCACTGGTATTCGCAAAGGACGATTCCCGCAACTCCACGATCGGGAAGACCTATGGCGTCTGCTGTTTGTTATTACTTCGCGCAAGGTCGCCGATCAATTTGCTTTCCAACGCCGCGAGAAACGAGACGCACGTCGCGAAGTCGCCCGACCGGAATTCGACGCAGACGATTCCGATCACTACGACGATTTGTTCATCTCAAACGAGCCCTCTCCAGAATTCACAGCCGAATGCGAGGATCAATTACAGAGCCTATTGGCACGCTTGGAGCATGACGACCTCCAGCGGATCGCAATCCTCAAGATGGAAGGGTTTACCAATCAAGAGATCGCTACGCAAACGGATCGCGGTCTGACAACCATCGAACGGAAACTTCGGACGATCCGAGAAATCTGGAGTCAATCGCATTGATGAGCTCGAATAACCCTTCCAAATTAACAACTAAAGATCTGCTGGAAATCGAAAAGGTTTGCGATCAATTCGAAGCCGCTTTTCGAACCTCCGGAAACGCCAACATCGAGTCGTTCGTGACCATGGTCGCTGACCCGCTGCGCGACCGCATCCGAACTGAGTTGAATCAATTGGCCGATGAACTGCACGCCAAGATTGCGCAGAAGGCATCGTCAAAATCTAGTCCGTCACTGTCAACCATGCCGCCAAGCTCCCCAGCCAGTACAATTCGCGGGAATCGTTTTGAAATCCATCAACGTCTGGGAACCGGCGGCGCGGGAACAGTTTGGCGCGCTTTTGATCGCCACTTGGGCCGGTGGGTTGCCCTCAAAGCACCACATGCCGCTTCGATCGTCGACGCCGATCGATTTCTCCGCGAAGCCCGCACGGTTGCAGGGCTTCAACATCCACGCATCGTTCGAGTCCTTGACGCGGGCCAAGACGATCAAGGATGTTTCATGGTCAGCGAATTGGTCGACGGCATCTCGCTAGCAGACAAGCTGAAACAATCGTCCTACGGCATTCGCGAAGCTGCGTCATTGGTCGCCCGGATTGCCGACGGTTTGGCTTACGCTCATCGGATGGGAATCGTTCATCGCGATCTAAAGCCACACAATATTTTAATCGATGCCGCAGGCGATCCGTTCATTACCGATTTTGGTTTGGCCAAAGAGTGGCAACAACACGCCGATCAACTGACAGTGGAAGGGCACATCGTCGGCACGCCAGCATTCATGGCTCCTGAACAAGCCAGAGGCGAGTCACAGGGTATCGAGCCTCGCACGGACATTTATGCGTTGGGTGTTATCTTATTCCAGCTCCTCACGGGCGAGCTACCGTTTCGTGGAAACGTCGACAGCATCCTTCAACAAGTTCTCTTAGGCGATCCTCCTACACCGCGGACACTCCTTCGCAATATCCCCGACGAACTGGACATTTTATGCGTCAAATGCATGGAAAAAACGCCTTCGCAACGAATCGGTTCGGCGGAATTGCTTCGCGATGAATTGCAGCGTTTTCTGCGGAACCAACCGATCCTATCGCGCCCACTTGGTGCCACGGGTCGCTTGCGTAAGATGGCCAAACGGAATCCAGGACTGACGTTGCTCGGCCTTGTGGCCGCCTCGCTCATGATGATTATCGCGTCGATCTCAGTTGTTTCGGCCGTCGTCGTCGCCAAAGGCTGGAATCGCGAATTCGGACTGCGCGTCGATGCCGAGTTGGCGAAACACGAAGCCGAACAGGCTATCGAGAACGAGTCGAGAGTAAGACAATTAGCAATCGACGCTCAAGCCGCTGCCGAGTCCAACGCTCACCGAGCCACCGAAGAAGCCCTCCTCAGCCAACAGTCCTTGCAATTCCTCGAGTCCATCATCCAAGCCACCGATCCGGTCTCGTGGATTCTCGGCTCGCAACTCACTGCAATCAAAGACGCACCGCAGCTCAACGAACTTCTCGACACGGCCGCCACTCGCGTGAAAACCGAACTGGCCAATCAACCCCGCGTTCAGACTCGTTTGATGGACACGATTGCCAATAGTTATCGCGGGCTAGGTCGTTACGTCGAGTCAAAACAGTTGCTTGAGGAGTCGCAATTGATCCGAAACGCAGCTGGTCTCGAGCGAGATCCGGCCGCTAATTTCGAAGCCAATCGCAACACGTTTTATCGCGGGCTCATCCATCAGGACTTGGCGGAATTCGATAAAGCCGAAGAATGCTTCCAACAAGCGTTGTCCAAAACAACTGCCGGGACTGTTACGGACGAGCTTTTCATAGCCGATATCGAATTCCAACTGGGCTGGCTAAAAGCTCAACAACGCCGACACGACGAATCCAAATCTCATTTCGAACGCGCGCTTGCAGTTCGTCAACGCTATCTGCCTGCCGGATCGTCCGCCATCAAGGCAACCCAAGCGGGGATCGAAATTGCACAAGCCAAAAACATGGGCGATTTGCCGCTGGACCAAATGGAATCGATTCTCGCCGGCGATGATCGCGTGAGCCGGATTGCAAGTGATTATTTGCAGATGCTCACTCTTCGCAGCTTGAAAAACTACGATGCTGCCAGCACAATTTATGCGCGAATCGTTCAGCAGCTTGAAGAGACTTTGTCGGATCAACATCCATTGTACGTGCTGGCGGTGGGCGAATACGCCGATCTTTTATGGCACAAGGGCGACTATCGTGAAGCCTTACCTCAAATTCAAAAAGCCATCACTATCGGCGAGAAACTTGCCCCGTCTCATCCGAAGTTACGGCAAGCCCGATTGACGCTGGCAATGGAACTTTCCCGTGCCCAACGATTCCGCGAAGCGGGCGAACAATTTCAAAAGATCATCGATCAAGAAAAATTAAGCGGTTCATTTTCAACCGAAGCTCACGAGGGATTGCTGTGGGCCGAGCTGGTTTTAAATCGCCCTTCGCAAGCCTTGGAACAAGCTCAGCTGTTATGTGATCGTGGGGGAGATCAATGGATGCATCAGCAAGCTTGGTATCAATACGCCTTGGCGCGAACGCACAAGCAGATTGGGAACTTCGAAGCATCGAGTTTGGCCGACGCCGAGGCTTTACGCATAGCAAAATCGATCAACGACCCGCCGAACCACGCACTTTGGCTGGAGCGATTGGGAGTGATCCACGCCAGCGCCGGTGACTTCGAAACAGCGGAGGCGATGTATCGAAAAGCAGTTGAAATCGAGCGGGGAACTCATCCCGCCATGCATCCTCGAATCGCTGATCGCATCACAACGCTCATTTCCATCCTCCGCAAAAGAAACAAACGCGACGAAGCCCTCGAACTCGCTTTCGAAACCCTCCAAATTCGAGAAAAAACCCTCCCCCCCACCGACGTCCGCATCGACGAAAGCCGCAAACTAATCCAACAACTAGAATCCGGCGAATGAGAAATTGGCAAGTGTTAGACCAAGCCGCAATCTTTCGTTAACAGAATGCAACAATTCACTTTCATTTTCGCGTGCTCGAGATTTCCCATGCTCTGAGCTTTGTCGCGTCATTGATTCCTTAGTAATGGATGGGCCATCTGGCGAAAATCGAACGAAGCATTTGCCCCGACAATGAGTAACGAATGCAAATGATCGTCGCGCCCCGTTTCCAATAGCTCGAAGGGAATTCGCGGCCCCCAGGAAATCGCAGCTTCACCGATCTTTCGCACGCCAATTTCGAACATCCCAAACGTTGCATG
>JANMNK010000936.1:0-4298 GCA_031373875.1 Pirellulaceae bacterium
GCTTCGTGCTGCATCCACGGTTTTTCGATGTACTGTTGCAATTTACGGCAGAGGCTTTTGTGGTGCAAATCCCTCGATAACTTCTTTTAGAATTGCTGAAACTCGACTAAGTCCCTTTTGTTGTTATCATTTATGAAATACACACCGATGGCTCTCGACGTGCCATGAACCATTCATTCAAGTCATTGTGCCCGATGTAAGCGTCAGACTTATCGATGATTGCGGAAGAAGGGAGTGCAAGGCGAAAGAACTCAACGAGCTGCTCGCCGGATGCGTCTCGGTCGCGGTATAGCTCGACCGTTTTCGGCTGAAGGTTGCGAAGATATGCGGCGGCCTTCTCCCGCAAGGAATTCGAATTCAGGACGATGATAGTAGAATCGGGCTGATTGCCATGCAGTTCAATGGCGGTGAGCAGGTCGAAGAAGCCTTCAAATACAATCGCGTGCGAATCATTTCCTTTGATGAGCGTAATATCCTTAGTCCCAAGTGTTCCTTTGAAACTTGGGCTGCGGATTTCATAGCCTCCACTGTTGTTGGCAAAGGCCAAGCCGAAATACGCGTCTGTACCGCGTCGGTAATGAATTTCCCGAACGGGGAAAAACAAAGGTGTCAGGAGTCATTGATGCGGGAAATGACTCATGTTACATGTTCTAACGCCCAGACCTAAACGCGCCGATGAAGCAAATTTCATTTACCACGCGCTGAACTGTGTCAACGCGAAAAGTCCCATCTTGAAAAAGACGCGGATTCCAATGCTCTCGAGCGAATCCTTGCGGAAGGATTGGAACGTTACTCGCCGAAAACAATGACTCCTGACACCTTACCTGACACCTTCCAAGGTACGAAGGCAGCGACCAACGTACTTCAAAGCACAATCGACGTTTCGAGCTTATCTGTCTCGCCTCCGATGGGGTCGATTACCGCCTTAAATGTCACAGATACGACTGGCGGCGTATTCAATGAACAGCAAACGCTGGTACTTGCCAATGCTTCTGGCGGAACTTGGCGATTAGCTTATAATGGACAAGTGACGGGGCGATTAGCAGTTACAGCAACGGCTGGCCAAGTGGACGCGGCTCTCGAAACTCTGTCTGGAATCGGTTCAGGGAATCTGACTACCACCGGCTCGGCTGGCAATTTTACGATTACTTTTGCAGGCTCGAAAGCAAACACGAACATGCTGCAAGTTTTTGGAGACGCGACGGCGGCTTATAGCGGAACGACGACGCGAACGATCACGACGACTTATAACAACGCAGGTGAAGTCGCATCGATTTCAGATCCGGCAGCAACGATCAACTACACACGCGATAATTTGGGGCGAGCTACTACAGTCTCGAATACGATTGCTGGTTTGACGCCGACCGTCGATTTAAACCAAGTTTTTGATTCCGCCAGCAACCGTTCGCAATTGACTTCGGTGATCGGTGGAACCAATGATTTTAAGAACGATTACACGTACGATGCATTGAATCGTTTGACGGAAATCAAACAAACCGGCAACGGCGGAAACACGGTTGGAAACAAACATATCGTGATCGGTTATAATGCACTTGGTCAGCGGACCAGCATGGATCGATACGAAAGCCTTGCTACGACGTATTATGATGCTACGACGAATTACACTTATGACTCTGCAAATCGACTGAGCACGCTCAATCACGTTCGTAGCGGGACGACGTTAGCGGGATATTCTTACACCTATGACGGTCTGTCGCGAATTACGAGTATCAATTCTGTCCTCGATGGAGTCAGTAATTTTACTTACGACACGACCAGTCAATTGACAGTGGCCGATCACACATCTCAAACTGATGAAAATTATGGCTACGATTTGAACGGCAATCGAAATTCGTCTGGCTTTACCACTGGCCAGAATAATCAGACGCTTGCCGGTGGTGGATTCACTTACACCTACGACGACGAAGGCAACCGAACTTCGCGTACGGAGACCTCAACCGGTCACGTTGAAGAATACATTTGGGATTATCGCAATCGACTGGTCACCGTTCGCGACCGCAACAGTTCCGGTGGCGCGATTGTCATGCAAGTCGAATATACGTACGATCCATTGAATCGAATGCAACGTCGAACCTACGATGCTGACGGCGCTGGATCAGGTATCGCAACCGATCAATTCTGGGCTTATGATGAAGGCATTAATGCACTGTTCGAGTTCAACGGCACCACCGGAAGCGATCTCAAGCACCGTTATCTCTGGTCGGATCAGGTCGACGAGTTGCTGGTCGATTCGCAGCTAACGAATCTCACAACAGCTGGCAATGCCATCTGGGGCTTGGCTGACCATCTAGGTACAATTCGCGACTTGGCAGATTATGTGGCGGCGACCGATACCACAACAGTAACTAACCATCGGGTCTACAACGCTTACGGCAAACTGGTTTCGGAAACAAACTCCGCCGTGGACCTGCTATTCGGTTTTACCGGCAAGCAACTCGACGACGCTACCGGCTTGCAACACAACCTCTTCCGCTGGTATGACTCAAATCTTGGGCAATGGTTGAGCGAAGATCCGATGTCGTTTGCGGCGGGCGATGAGAATGTGAGAAGGTATGTTGGGAATGGAGCTACGAATGCAACCGATCCAAGTGGGCTTCGTGCACCGACCAATGCAGAGGCCGTTGAACTCTTGAGGCTCTTAGAGTTGCAGATCCAAATGCGATTTCTCGCTTCAAAAAACCCTGGCAACAAAGACTTTAGTGATCTTGCTACACGCATTGCACAACAGCACGCGGCGTTCGCGGCTCAGATTGCAGGTGAGCTTCAGCAATCAAGTTTAGCTTCGGTAGGCGCTCTTGGTGGAGGATGCTTGCTCGGATCGCAAGCGGATTCGCCTGCACCTGGCCCCGCAGATGTGATTTTTTTGGTGGTATTCATTGTTGGTTCAGTTGAGATCTTTGCTTCTGGTACACATATTTCCGCCATCAGTCACGAAATACGGGTGTCCGCTGATGTTTTTTCGGAGTCAGTCCTTCAGGCGAGGCGACTTAGCGATCAAGTAGGCCGAGTACATGATTCATTAAAACCCTATTTTGAACATATGCGTAAGATTGAAGGTCACGGAGGCCCAGATGGCGGCGATCCAAAGGATTATTGGCGAAATGGGTTGAGGACGCAAAGAAAGCAATTCGAATCGCACGAGATAGATGGGACGAAATTAAAAACTGCAAGCAAAAGGACGAACTAATGAAACACATTGACGAATTGGAGGAAGCGCTTTCTAAAAAAGCTGAGGAGATGGGTAAACTACATGAATAAAGATGAAAATGAAATTGACTTTGCGTCTATTAGTCAAGTCGCTCGGAGAATCGTCGATCAGTATTCGGATAAGATCGATTTCTGTGATAGTCGATTCGTGAACATTCCAATCGATCTTGTAGAAGGCTATTGGGAAATGAAGCGAATTCTTCCATTGCTTGAAGGATTAGTCGAAAGGAAAACTGACTCAAAAGATTTCAATCGAACTTCCGAATTGTTAATTGACAATCTTTGGCATCTCATTGATCACCTACGGGATCTTGACACGGCCTTGAAAGCGTACGACTCGACACGATAGATAAACAGCAATGTAATCTAATGGCAAATTGCCAAGTTTGGATGATCCAGAACTAAGGAGAAGGGTCAACGGATACTACTAGGTTCTATACGAACCACGACCTTGCATTTTCGATTAGCCGGGAATGTCAATGGAGTACGCGCATATCGAAACCGAGCACGTTCTCAGTCAAGTGCTCCTTCTTGAGTTTCGTAATGCAACACAAAATCTCTGCAGTATTCCGCGAGTGTCTCACTATAATTGTTGACGACATCGATTGGTTATGTAGTTAGAGATAGTCATGCTACGTGTAATTCAAAACAGAGCGGCAGCTGCCGTCAAAAGCTATTACTCCCACTCGGATTATCTTTCGGAGGGACAGGAACTGACTGGGCATTGGGGAGGAAAGGTAGCAAATTGTCGTTGAACCCGAACCTTTACGAAGCTAGTGAACCGGAACTGTTAAGAATGGGGTACACATAGTAGCTTAATACTGCCGAGCTGATCTGTTACGGGCCGAATTGTTGTCGTATTTTTGGCCGAATTGTGACTGTAGGGATTTCGGCTCATTTTCGGCGTGTTGGCCGAATTGTAGAAAATCCTGGAGAGGTGGTTGAAGTGCGAATGGTGAAGTTGGAAGTTCGAAACCTGGGACCGTCTGAATTGTCGTCGGACTCTTCGCACTTGAGTTGCTTCTGGCCGAATTGCGATCGTAACCTTAACGCATAAAAAAAGTGCGACC
>JANMNK010000940.1:0-7120 GCA_031373875.1 Pirellulaceae bacterium
TGGTCGCCGATTCCCAAGGCCGACCCGACGATTGCCCGCCCGCCAAACAGTAGGCATACTCTGCTGGCTCTAGCATTCGATATCCGCTCGCATCGAGGACGCGATCGAACATAGCAAACGGAGCCGAATCCGTCTCGGTAATGTTGAATACTCCCATTTTTGAAAACTTGTAGCATTCGGCAAAACCTTCCTTTCGGCTCAGCCAATTGCAAAATTCGGCAGCTTCGCCAACCTCGAGGCCGGTAACTGGAATCTCGGGATTATCTAGATTCGGATCATCGCTTTTCTTTCTGACTAATCTTTCTCCCAACGCAGTTCCATCGCTGTATGTTTTCACCTCAGCCAAGAACTCCGAGTAAAGCTTGACGGTGATTGGCGTCTGGGAAATCCAAATTGGCTTTTCGATTGCAGCCAGAATCGAGTTACTGACGGCCTTGTTGTTTGACTGGTAATTCTTTGAATCAGCCTTCATTCGCACCAGGGTTAGTCCCTGCGAGGAAATCTGCCAATCGCTGCCTGTGGGCGGTTTGGAAGCAATTGGCTTATCAAGTTGATGGCGCGTAACGAGCCACTGTGCGACGCTTACCACAATAGGTTCCGTCGAATTCAATGCCGCATCAAGCGAACCAGATATGTCGAGTTGCTTGACCGAGTCCGATGGGAAGCTCCCGATAACCGAAAACGCGAAATAGCGGGCTATTGCATCGTTTTCGTCTCCAAGCAAAGGTATCCATTCCTTGGGCTCACCACGCCAAACAATCGCCTCCTGCACTACCTCTTGAAGTCCATCTTTTGCATCGCGGGATTTGATGAAATTGCTGAGTGGAGCCTTCTCCCCTAAGTGTCCCGAAAGGACTGCGGCACGTAGAGCTTTACGAACATTCGACTCATCCGCTGCTATGCGCTCCAGTTCGTTTTGAGCTGACGAAGACTTCTTTAGTACGGAAAGAATATTCGCAAACAATTCCGGTTCGACGTTATGGATGTCGTCAAGTAACGCAAGCGACTTGGACTCCTCAATAGTCGCTGCCAGCAATCGGGCACGCATCTTGACAGAATCTTGGATCGAATCCGTCCAATTCGGTAGCTTGGGCGAAAAAGCTCGCGGATCGTTTGTTAACTCCTTTATAAGTCTCGGGACTTGATCTACCGGACCGTGGAATAGTAAATCAAGCTTCGCAGCAATTCGCGATTCGTCCGCCGCAACGGCTTTTCGATTTTGCTGGAACGCAAGCACGGCAAGCGCCGCAGCAAGCAGTAAAGATACGGCGACGATCGACGCGCGACCTGCGTGAAATCGACGCGCCGCATGGAGAAACTTCTTTTGCTGATCCGACAAAGCATGTTCGCTTACGCTGACATGCATAGCCAGAAACTCAGACGTCGTCGGCAAGAATCGTGAATGCGGACGCCGGCTCCAAAGATCACTCAGCTCGTTCAATCTCGCAACAGCTCGTCCCCGCCAAGTACTCTTGCGGATCGGTTCAATCCACTGCCGCAATGGTACAATCAAGAAATCGTGAGCCAGTTGGTACCGCAGTTCGGCATCCGCATTCGAATCCGCATCGGACTCCGTTCGCACGACAGAAATAAACCGAAGCTCATCAGTCAATATCCTCAGAGTTTCCCCAAGTAACTTGATGCTGCCTTCCGACGCCAGCAATTTGCGGAATTCCTCGACCGAGCAACTTTTCGTGCGCACTTGATTGCTAACCGAAGGTAACAGTGCCTCAAGAATAACGACTGCTGCCGACAAGCATCGACGATAACTTGGTGGAGAATGACGAGATTCAAAGAGCTCACGAAAATATCGCAGACAGGCGCCGTGAACACCTCCGCATTCTTGAAGTAATTCTGGTGTCCATTTTTGCAATCGCATCATGTTGGCAAACATTGTCAGATGCACGCATATGACGCGATCGTCCTGCGAAAGTTGTTGAACCGCTTCGGTGACAAAAGACTTTTGATCCGCAGTGAGTGCCTCAGGTTGCATCGGCAAAGCGCCATATGCACGGCCTACGGAAACAAGTATGCGTTCGGCTAATCGTCGATCGAGTAACTCCACCGATGCAATGTTAAACGACTCGACCAACGGGATATCCAACCAATGCATGAGCTCGGTAACGCCCATCCAAAAATCATCGCGTACAACGATCAGCGCCTGGACATGTTCACCATCGCATTGTCGAAGAGCATCCGCTAAATCGCGGCGCTCGTCGAGCGTCGCTGCGTGCGACCATGACTCAAATTGATCAAGGACGATTAGTATTTTTCGGAAGCCACAACTCGCGCTTTCGTCCTGGCGGAGCTGTCCTAACAAGTACGAGAGCCGTTGATTTTTCGCTGGCAGCGAACATCGTTTCGCAACGGATGCGATGATTCTCGCGATCAAATCACCGGGGCGACACTCGATGTGCACCACAGCTATGTCGGGGTCCAACCTTGGGCAAATACCTGCTCGAACCAGCGAGCTCTTGCCACTGCCACTTGGACCATACAACACGCCAACGGGTGCCGTCTTTTCCGGTTCGTCGGATTCAATAAATGATTTCCAAAACCGCACACTGTCAGGAATTCCAAATCGATCGCGTGGACCAGGCACCAATTGCAAATAAAAATCTGCGTCGTCTTCGTCGAATGCCCGGAATCCCTTGGGCACTATTTCCGGCAATTGTGAGGATGGGTGCGTCGATGGAGACGCAACGTTTTGCGATTTTGCCTTAGCCGAACCGGTGTTGGATTGATCAGCGACAGAGGACACTTGCATTTCAGGGCAAGCGGATAACTCGTCAAAGAGTTCCTTTGCGCTGGAAAGCCGCTCGGAGCTCTTTTTCCGCAAACAACGGGTGATTACTGACTCCAAAGCAGGGCTTATATCGGGTGACAACAAACGCGGTGCAGGCGGTTCATCATGCAAGGTACGATAGAGAACTTCCTTTTTGGAAGAGGCAGTGAAAGGCATAACGCCTACAAAGATCTCGTAAAGTATAACTCCCAACGCCCAAATATCCGTCCTTCGATCAATGCGATGCGATTCCCCTCTTGCCTGCTCGGGTGCCATGTAACCAGGCGTCCCATTTATACCGTCAGCGCTAAAATCAACAGTAGACACCGCTAATCCAAAATCGGATAAGTAAATTCGCAGATCGACATCCATCAACAAGTTACTAGGCTTAATATCGCGATGGATAACGCCACGACAGTGGGCATGATCCAACGCCAAGCAAACTTGTTGGAAGACATTTCGGACGATGTTATTTGTGGGCTTGCGATGTCTCAGAAAGTCAGCGAGCGTCTGGCCATTCACGTACTGCATGATGACCAGCAAGCCGTCGGTAGGATCGTCTAGAAGGTCGTAGATTGAGACGATCGTTGGATGATCCATCGCCGCGATTCGTTTCGCTTCTTGCCTCAATATCTCAGTATGTTTGCTCTTCACTTCGCGATGACGCTTAATTGCCACTTCGCGATCCAATTCAAGATCGCGGGCAAGGTACACATTGCCAAAGCCACCGCGACCAATTCGTCGGACGACTCGGTACCTCTTGGCAATGAGATGACCAGGTTGAAAGTCACTCGGAGAAGAAGGCGATTCAGTGTTCCTTCCACCCGCCGACAGAAGCTCGGTCATCGATGAAGAAGAAATCGATTCTGGTTTGGGGGTATCCATTTGCGAGCCCTTGACATCACTATGAATCAGAATTTCAACCGATATCGATTATAGGATGATTGAATCGTATTTTTCAATAAAGCATCATTTTCATTTTCTAATTAGCCGATTCATCGCCTTGCCAAATGCTTGTTGAATTGAATCGCGTGCGATATGGCGGCCTCCGACTACGATCTTTTTGCCTAATTTCCAAACGCAATCCACGGCCCTGTTTCCTGCGGAAAAAATCCAGCCATCCAGGACGCTGGGGGTCGATTGTAGAGTTGGATGCGATTCGTCCAGCGAAACAAAATCTGCGGCAGCATTGACCTCAAACCCTGATTTTCTCCTCCCCAAAGCTCGCGTTCCGCCCAGTGTAGCTGCCTGAAATATCGTTTCACCGGTCGATCGGCCGCTGATAGATAGGACATTTCGTTTTCGATCGCGTAGCCTTTGGGAATACTCCAATTGTTTCAACTCCGAGGCGACACTCAATTCAATATTGGAATCACTTCCCAAGGCAATATGACCGCCAGTAGCCAAAAAATTAGCAGCCGAAAAGATTCCGTCTCCTAAGTTCGCTTCCGTGATTGGGCAAACACAAATTGCCGCACCACTTCGCGCTACAACCTGTAATTCGATTTCTGTAGCATGAGTAGCATGAATTAAGCACCAGTCGGCATTTACTTGAACGTTGTTGAATAGCCATTCGATGGGACGTCGCCCGTAGCGTTCGATGCAAACGGCAACTTCGCGTTCTTGTTCCGCGACATGCATGTGAATTGGCATGCCCGTAAAGTGGCTTACCAGTTGATTCAATTCGTCTTTGGTGACTGCACGGAGGCTATGTGGAGCGATACCTACATTATGATGGCCTGCCAGTGGGCCTGGGTTGGCCAAGCTCGCTAACAACTGAACATGTTCAACAATCTTGTAAAACTGATCCAGATTACAAACAAAGCGACGTTGACCGTGCGTCGGGGGCTCACCCCCGAAGTCGCTGTGCGCGTAGAAACAAGGTAGCATGGTCAAGCTGATACCTGTCAGGTCGGCTGCTGCAAAGATACTGGATGCCATCTCGCCAATTTCAGCATAAGGCTTGCCGTGGACGTCGTGATGAAGGTAATGAAACTCACCGACACGAGTGAACCCTGCCTCCAGCATTTCGAGATAACATTGAGCTGCAATTGCACGGACGTCGTCGGGAGTTAATCTATCCAAAAAATGATACATGCATTCGCGCCACGTCCAAAAGCTATCTTGCTTTGAGCCACGAACTTCCGTCCATCCCGCCATACCGCGTTGGAACGCGTGGCTGTGCGCGTTGCTCATGCCGGGCAAGCCGATCGCATGGCGCTCGTCACTTGGCATCGCCTGGACACGCAATGAAAGATTGCAATTCATCCCATTGACAATTTCGACACGGACACCGGATTCCCAGCGTCCATCCACCCAAGCTCGATCAAAGTATAGACTTTGCAAACGAATGATCCTTCTTCGTAAGTTCACTTCACAGACCAAAGTGAAGTATGCGATTTGTTAGAATTGGGTTAAAACACTGACTAAGGAATAAGATACTCTTTTCTAGCGCGTTCGAATCGCTGCGAGCTATAACAATCGCCATGATAATCTGGAAAAACGCTCGACTTGCGACGATGGCAACAGGTGCCAAGGGACTAGGCGTGATCGAATGTGGTTTTGTCGCGAGCCACCGGAACACAATTGCGGAAGTTGGTGAAATGCGCGAGTGGCGCCCCGATCTTGAAAGCGAAGAAAACGAAATCATCGATTGCCAAGGTCGTTTGATTACACCTGGGCTGATCGATTGCCACACTCATATCGCTTGGGCGGGAAGTCGCGCGAATGAGTTCGGGCAGAGGCTAGCTGGAAAAAGTTACGCGGAGATCGCTCAAGCTGGTGGCGGAATTCAGTCAACCGTGCGATCGATTCGCGAAAGCTCAGTCGACGAAATCGTCGCGCAGTCGGCACCTCGCTTGCAGAGTTTGGTCAATGAAGGTGTGACCACTGTTGAAATCAAATCAGGTTACGGTCAAGAACTTGTTCATGAAATGAAACAGCTCCAAGCCGCCCGACTCTTGGGTTCCCGATGCTCGGTAACAGCCATTCCGACTTACTTGGCCTTGCACTCCGTGCCGGTCGAGTACAAATCAAAACGTCAAGCTTACGTCGACCAAGTCTGCAATGAGTTTTTGCCGGAGGTCGCGCGACAGAACTTATGCGTTGCGGTAGATGCATTCTGCGAAGGAATCGCATTTAGCCTTATCGAGGTTGAACAATTATTTCACGCGGCAACGAACCTCGGTCTCCGAGTAAAACTGCATGCGGATCAGTTATCGAATTCGCACTCTGCCTCACTTGCCGCACGATGGAACGCGCTATCGGCAGACCACCTCGAATACACAGACAGCGACGGAGCGATTGCGATGGCCAAATCCGCCACGGTGGCAGTTTTATTGCCAGGTGCGTACTATTGCCTTCGTGAAACGCAGTTGCCGCCAATAGAAAACTTTCGCGAGCAAGGTGTTCCAATGGCGGTTGCCACGGACTGCAATCCGGGTACTTCGCCACTGACATCTTTGTTATTGGCGATGAACTTGGCAGCAACGCTTTTTAGGCTGACCGTCGACGAGTGTTTGTTGGGTGTCACTCGCAATGCCGCTCGCGCTTTGGGGATGTTGGATCGGGTCGGCACGATTGAGGCCGGTAAAGATTGTGATTTGGCGATTTGGAATGTTTCGGATCCAAGTGAATTAGTCTATCGCATCGGTTTCAACTCACTTCATCAACGGGTTTGGAGAGGGCAATGCACTCATCAACGTTAATGCCGGGCTCCGTGTCGCTTAGAGAATGGCGAGCGATCTATCAAGGCGATGGTTTGGCCATCTCTGAATCCAGTCGCCCTCGCGTCGAACAGTCGGCCAATTATGTACAACGGATAATTGATAACGGTCAGCCAGTTTACGGGATCAACACGGGATTCGGTAAACTTGCATCTATTCAGATCGATCGAGCGGATATCGAACAGCTTCAACGAAACATTGTGCTTTCCCATGCGGCTGGGGTCGGACAACCGACGCCTATCCCGATCGTGCGATTGATGATGGCATTGAAAGTTGCAAGTTTAGCTCAGGGAGCTTCCGGCGTTCGTTGGGAATTGATCGAAATGCTCCAAGCGATGCTCGATGGTAACATCATTCCAGTCGTTCCTCAACAAGGTTCCGTTGGAGCGTCCGGCGACTTGGCTCCCTTGGCTCACATGACTACAATATTGTTAGGTGTTGGACAAGCATTCGTTGACGGCAAACTGATGCCTGCTGATGAAGCGTTGAAATCGCGTAATCTGAATCCCATCCAGCTTGCCGCCAAGGAAGGTCTTGCCCTTCTCAACGGAACTCAGTTCTCGACAGCGTATGCCCTTGCGGCACTCTTTCGCGCAAAGCGTGCCTTCCA
>JANMNK010000949.1:0-7283 GCA_031373875.1 Pirellulaceae bacterium
GTGCCGCCTGAGTCACGCAAGTAGAAGCTGAAACTGGTCATGTTCAGGCCGTTACTGTTGGGCGCGGTGGTCCACGACAGCAATCCCAAGTCGTCAATGTCTGACCAGTCCAACTCGTCTCCTACCGATACCGATAAGCCATTGAACCTCAGTTGGCCTACGGTAGGCAGACTGGCAATGATGACTTTGGAGAACCAGTTCGAGGGCGTATCGCTCAAGTCGCTGAATCCAAAGTCGCCGGCGGTCAGTACGTAGACATGGTCTTCGTAAGCCATGACCGTCTTGTCCAGGCCGCTCGGAGCATCGTTGACGCTCAGGACGTTGAACGTAATCGTGTGCGAAGTACTATCGAAATCGACTCCCCAGTTGGTAGTGCCGCCGTCGTCTTGAACTTGGAAGCTAAAGCTGCCCATGTTGATGCCGTGACTGTTGGCATCCGGGGTCCAGACTAGTTTGCCTGCTGCGATGTCGACGGCGCTGATCACGTCGCCTGTTAAGACGGCGAGGCCGTCTAAGCTCAGCGTGCCTGTGAACGGAAGCGTACCGATTGTTATCGAAAGCAATGCATTACCTGGGTTATCGTCAATATCGGTTAACCCAAAGTCAGCGATGGTTAACGCGTAGGGCGTGTCTTCCAGGATCGTGACCGTCTTGTCGGAGGCCGATGCTGCGTCGTTGACGCTCAGCACATCGATGGTGATTGTGATGGCGGTCGGGTCGATGTCGACGCCCCAGTTAGCCGTGCCGCCGTCATCTTGCACTTGGAAGGTAAAGTTAGCGATACCGATGCCGTGCGTGTTCGAATCAGGAGTCCAGACAAGTTTGCCGGCTAGGATATCCGCAACGCTGATAACTTCGTTTGCTAGGACCGCCAGACCATCTAACCGGAGCATACCAGTGGATGGCAGTGCGTTGATGATTATTGCGGTAAGCGTATTTGCGGGGTCGTCAACCGTATCGATAAAACCAAAATCACTCGCTAACAGAGTATAGGCAACATCCTCCGAAGTAATAACAGTGCTGTCTTGTCCTTGGGGAGCATCGTTCACTCCTTGCACTTGTAGGACAACCGTTGCCGCTTGTTCTTCGTCGGTTGGCAACCCGGATGTCCCCGGATCGAGTCCAAAATTGCCTTGATCGTTTACCGTAATTACGAGAGAAGCATTCGAACTTGAGTTTGCGGAAGTAGTATAGGCCAATCGCGAGTCGGCGATGAACGCGTTAATATTTGCAATACTTCCTGCCAGTGTCAAACTGCTGGTACTCCCCCCGACCGTAACACCTAACCCCGAGATCGCTGTCAATGCGCCAGAGGCAACCGAGAACGTCACGACAACGATTCCCGATTGGGAGTCTTCATCAGAAAACACAATTCCCGTCAGGCTGGTGGGCTTGTCTTCCAGCACATCGATGGAGAGGGGGGACGTCAAACTGGGGCGATCATTTATTGCCGTAAGCGAGATCGTCGCAGTTGTCGAATTGGAATTCAGAGTGCCGTCATTTACCGTTATTGCGATCAACCGATCGGTTATGTCTGGGTTTTCAAGTGAATTGGCAAAGCGGATGGCGGCCAGAGCATCTTGGTAATTTGAAATGGAATCGCTGCCTGAGAGGGTGACAACGATCACCCCAACGCCCGATGTGACGTTCGCAGTAATTCCCAGCGGAAGGCTCCCGACGACCAAGGAGTCGCCTGCTTGAGCATTCAATAAAGTGATCGTTGCTGATGTGAGGACAGATGCATCGGCAACAATTGTATTATCGCCATCGACAATGGAAGCACCGGATCCATTTTCCGTAAAGTTTCCTGCGTACCCAGTTCCCGAGCTCCCAGAGGAATCATCGGAGTCGAGATCGAGTATTGGTGCCTCGATTGCTCCATTCACGGTTATACGAACAACGGCACTGTTGACAGCACCGAGCAGATCTTGGAATTGGTAGGTAAAGGAGTCGATGACCGATTGTCCGACAACCAAACCATTCCAAGCGGTTGTTCCATCATACGTATAGCGGCCATCGGCAAAAACAACTACCGTAGCGCCGGACGCGAGGGTGATTGGTGTACCTTCAACCAAAGGCAGGCCATTGACTCCGATCACCGTGAGTAGACCCGCATGCTCGGGATCGGGATCTGTATCGTTGCTAAGGACATTTCCAGTTAGAACGTCATTTTCGGAAATTGTAGAGAGATCATTGACTCCCACTGGGACCTTGTTTTCGCGTACGATCGGAATGATGAGAGTGGCTGACGCGGTCAAGCCAAGGACAGGATTGCTGGGCCGGTCATTGATGGTGTAGGTAAACGTTTCTTCGAGCCTATCGCCCAAAGCTAAATTGGCAACGAGAGGATGAGAAGTGTCGAGAGTGTAGAACCAGTCGCCATTCGCAAACCACTCGAGCGTTCCGTAGAGACCTACAATCGTACCGGGCGTCAAATACTCGATTAGATCGTATGTAAATTTTGTAACGAGCAGACTATCCTGATCGGGATCGGTATCGTTCACCAATACGCTATCGCCAATTACGAAATTCGTATCGAATTCGACAGCGATATCTTCATCGTCTTCGGCGATCGGGGCTGCATTGGGCTTGGGAGTTACCGTGACCGTTATGGTTGCCGTGTCGAAGTTTCCCAATCCATCGGTGATGGTGTAAGTGAACGTCTCCGTTCCGCTAAAACCTAACCCAGGTCGATACAGTATCGCAGTGCCTGTCTCGTTTAAATATGCAACACCGCCATTACTAGTTGGACCAAGAGCGGAAATCGCTAATACCCCGCCTGTTGGGTTGAAATCGTCGGTACCTTGAGTCAATACATCCAGTGTCGTCTCGGTACTGTTTTGCTGTACAGTGTAAACGTCGTCGTAGGCGTTGACAGCGTTAACTACGTACACGGTGACGAGTACGTCTTTCGGCATATCGTCGCCATCTTCCTTCATTCGATATTCGAACGTGTCCGTTCCTATGAATCCGACGCTGGGAGTGTAGATAAAGTAATCATCGGACTCATCCAATGCCGTTCCGTTATCATGCACTATCACCGTTCCGTTCGCGGGTTGTCCACTCCGCAATCGAAGGTCTTTCCAATTAATCGTGCTGTCTGATGAATAATCGTTGGAATTGACGTCGATAGCGATTGCTGTATTGATTTGCGTGGTTACAAAATCGGGACGCCCAACGGGTTTCGAGTCTTCTATCTGTACAGTTACCGTTGCGGTTACAGGGTTGTTATTTACGTCAAGCAAACCGTCCAGCGTGTACGAAAAACTGTACGAGCCATTTCCATCATCATTGGGGTGAAATGTCACCGTCCCATTGTTGTTGTCAATAACGTAAGGTTTCCCCGATTCGAAAGGGTCACCGAAGTCCCATCCCCAAGATGTGTTGGAAAGCGTTATGTTGGCGGGATTAAATGACGGTGGCACCGAGTCGTTTTCAAGTAAGCTGAACGTAATGGGTGCGGTTTTATTTGTTGCATAGAAATCCGCACTTGCTGACGAAGGCGGTGGCGCGACGTTGACCGTGACAGTCGCGGTATCGGTTCCGCCTTTTCCGTCCGAGACTGAATAAGTGAATGTGTCGGTACCAGCAAAGTTCGTTGTAGGAGTATAAACGAGGCTGCCGTCGGAACTAACGATAACAGTCGCTCCGCTGGTCGAGGTAGACTGGTACGATGAAACGACGAGAGGATCGCCATTGAGATCGGTATCGTTTGTTAGTAGGCCTGAACCTGCGGCAACGACCAGCGGTCTGTTGTATGCTACGGAGTAGGGATTGTTGATTGCATCCGGGGGTGTATTGACGGGCGGAAGTGCTTCCAAGCGCTCGACAAGTGACGCTTCGCGGCCACAGGACGTCGTGACACGCAACGTGAGAATGGAACCTGCTGACGAAGTTTGGGTAAAAGTGGCGGAAATTGTGGTAAGTCCGCTTACGGAGTCCGTCGATATTGTCTGATTCGTGAACGTCCCGCCATTGGTACTGGCCCATTGAAATCCGGTAATAACCGACGGACCATTCACGGTTGCTGTCACGGTCGCCGACTGACCGACGGCAATCGTATCGGGCATGGTTATAGGGGTGATTTGGGGTTGGGCATCGATACCCGCGTTCAAAATGAAATTAAAAAAAGCTCTTTGGGCTGCAACGTTCGCCGGTGCGGTACCGCTCAAATTGTGACCGCCAACATACATAACTTGCCCTGCGGAGCCGAGCCCGTACGCTCGTCCGTAGACCACCGCCGCAGCGGCATTATTCAGGCCAGTGCCGGTTGCTTGGGAATGATCAGGGTCGTAGATGGCAACGTTTGTCGTGGGTCGCCAATCCCCAGTGGCTGACGGAATAAAGACTTGCTCGGAGCCTTTTTGTGTCGCCGCATCCAGACGATTCATGAACTGCATTTCAGGATCGGCGGCGAGCAAGCTGTTGTAGGAATACGGCGGCGTACCGGCGGAGTGGTTGGTCCAAGGCGTCAAACTTGGGCTCGCATTTGGCCCCGACGGATTGTAGGAGAGGAAATTTAAGTCTGCGAAAACGTCCCCGTCGGACGCTAAATCCGTGCGTTCCAGGTCGCTGACCGCATGGCATTCGCTGAAAAGCCAACCGCCATTAAGCACAAAGTTTCTGAGATTCTCTTTGTAGGACTCGGGCCATTTGGACGGGTCCGCATGGGGCAAGACGTAGACATCATTGCAAAAGTCCAAGCTGGTTGGATTACCGTAGATGAACGCAGCTTGCTTTGGATCCTTGAAAAGCGGATTCGCGTATTGAGGAATCCCTGCTGCGGCGTAGTAAGCCGCTGCAACGGAACCGGTAGCCGAATCGAGAACCGTGCGGGGGAAAGAAGTGATGGTTTGATAAATCGGGGCGACGAAAGCAGATGTCACTTTGTCGACGACCAATCCAGGATTGGCGGCTTTCCATGCGTTAATGGTGGCCAATACCGCGGGTGTCACAAATTCGGCTTCGATGATAAACGATCCGCCACTGTATTGCTTTCCGCCTGCAGTAAAGTCAACTCCGTAGAGAGTTTTATTGGGATTAATCGCCCACTTGATAGGCACGCCTTTATTTTCCACTAAGTCATAAACCAGCCCGTATCCCTTTAAGCTGCTATTGACTGTTTGTACGGCTTGTCCCATGTCGATGATGTAGGAGTTGGCCGAGATGGCTTGCATGCCCTCGTTTAGCAATCCTTGCCATTGTGATGCGATAATAGATTTCGTAGATACAAATCCAACTACAGCTTCGAGGATCCAGTCACCGCCTAAGTCTTGGTGTCCGGTATCATTCGTACTCGCCGCTACGTCCGCTCCCGTGAGGGCACTCAAAGATTCTATGAACTCACGTCCTTTGACACCTTCGGCAACATTGCAGCCGTAAATCAACAAGTCCGCTTCGCCCGTCAGCGAGTTTGCCCAAGAAGCAATCTGTCCCGCGTCCGCTTCCAAACCTTGTCGATCCAGAATCGTCGACCCCAAGCGTATCGAGCCAGAAGAACCGTGCGCGATAATATGCACCGCGTCGTATTCGCGATTTGAACTTGCAAGTGTTTGTGAAATCTTAGCAATACCGTTTTGGTCACCGGTAATATGAACAATTTCGAATGCTGAATTTGGGTTGGACGTAATGAGATTGTCGACTATTTCGGTTGCATTGCTAACAGAGTCATCAACAAAGACGATTTCATTCAAGACGGACTGTGTGCTTGAGTTTGCTTGGACAAGCGCGGACGACTGACTTGCGGAATTCAGCAAGGTCTCGGGTGGTGGCTCAACGCTGATGCCAGCGTCAGGAACGGCATCGAACAGCCTCCGCTCCTCAAGCGATTCCATCAAGGACGCCATCATTTTGTCGTTTTTACTGTTTAGCATTTCGGCATTTTATTTCGAGCAAGTTGTGAATCGACCTTAAAAACGCATTCTATGGAAAGCATTCAAGTTGAATCCGAATGACCACCCAAGCTGCATCTTGTGAGTCGCGGGAACGATCACCAACGAACAAGTCGATGGCGAAATTCCTTTGATTGACGATGGGCGCAGCCTTCGTAGCGGTGAAGCTTTCGTTACTTGCAGTTAAGTCGACTGCTAGTTGACGCAATTTGGACATCAGCGTCATTGATACGCCACGAGACAAGTGACGGTGGTTCCGGTTTTTCTGAATTGTCTGAATAGGAGTCGAATTCGAGCTAGTTCTTTTCGTCTCGATTTTGCGGACAGCCTAGGCCGAAGTTAGGGACGAGTGGGATTATTCTTTGTTTCGCGAGTAGTTGTCGAAACTGGAATGCCTTGGTTGTCGCAATTGTTTCAATGCGTCTATGTTTTCCGGCAAGTAATCGGATTGTTTGAAATGAAATTCGTAAAACAACTTGCATTTGCAATTTCGCTGGCTTGTCCGGCCCTGGTCTTTGGGCAAGATTCCAGGGAATTCCGAATCGCCGATATTATGAACACCCTAGGTAGCAACCCTGCCGAAGTTGTCGCCATGGATTTTGCTTGGTGGAATCCGCATGTTTTGCAATCCACACGTGACGGAGTCAATCCTGTAACGGTTGACATCAATAACTTGCTGGCATTAGCTCTTCGCAATTCGGCACAAATTAACGTCTACAGCGAAGTACCTCTGATTCGTGAAACCGCCGTGCGTGAAGCTGACTCCGCATTCGACTGGTCGCGTTTTGCAGAGACCCTGTGGAATGATTCGAATGTTCCGGTTGGGAGCAGTTTAACGATTGGTGGTGCTGGCAATCGATTCCTCGACGAACACCTGACTGCTCAAGCGGGACTGAAGCGCAAGCTAAGAAATGGTGCCCAATTTCAGGCTGCGCAGCAATTCGGACATCAGAACACGAACTCCAATTTCTTTATTCCCAACGACCAAGGTACCAGCAGGATGACCTTGGATTTTACGATTCCCTTGATGCGTGGTAGGGGTACTCAGTACAACACCAGCCTTCAAATGCTCACACGGACGGACGTAGAAACCGCAAACGAAGAGTTCGTTAGACAGCTTCAATCGCACCTGCTGGAAATTGCTCGTGGATATTGGGCGTTATATTTAGAGCGTGGCTCGCTTGCTCAGAAAGTGCGGCTTTACTTGAAAACGAAACTCGTTTACGACGAGTTGGAATCGAGACGGACGCTAGACGCTCAGCCGACGCAACTGGTAAGTGCATATGCTGCTTTGCAAAATCGCCAATCGGATTTGATCCGTGCTCAAGCAGCGACTAAGAACGCGGAAACACGGCTTCACGCCCTGATCAATGCAGCGGAATTGGGATCGGC
>JANMNK010000373.1:0-6669 GCA_031373875.1 Pirellulaceae bacterium
GGTGGTATGATGGTCTTTGGCATGACCACATTAGGCCAAAAAATCTGACTGCGCGTCTAGATCAATTCCTAAAACAACCGTCCAGATCGTGAACGGTTACAAAGTTCTCAAACCTAAAGTGGAATATAACATGGACGAACAGATTCAACATTACTTGGCCAAACTCTCCTATGAGATTGACTCGTGGGATCTCAAAGTTGCGTTGGATGCGGGAGAGAATGTGATCGTGATTGATGCTCGGTCTGTGGACGCTTATCATGACGAGCATATCCCGAATGCGATTAATATCCCGCATCGTACGATGAACGAAGCCACGACCGAAAAACTTGATCGGCAAGCTTTGTTTGTCACTTATTGCGATGGGATTGGCTGCAATGCGTCGACCAAAGGTGCTTTGCAAATGGCCAAGTTAGGCTTTCGCGTCAAGGAACTAATCGGCGGAATCGATTGGTGGAAACGCGACGGCCATCCTACGACGACTGCGAAAACCAAGACCAGCACAGCGGTGGGATTTAGCTGCGGGTGCGGTTGATTTTTTGACGCGGTGGTAATCGGCTGCACAAGACCCTTGTGTACGGGATTGGGGTTATCGAAACTCGATCGCGTCGATGTTCATTAGACCACCGGGGTTATTGGCGTTCTTGAAGACAAGATACAAATCGCAGCGACCTGTAGTTTCGGGCAGGGCGATTGTCTTCTCATGGAAAGCTTCCCAATCGCCGTTGACTTGGATGTCGGTTGACCCGAGCAAAGGACCGTCGACGGCGTCTCGGTGTACGTCGATGGTCCCCCCTGCCCCGGCACTTGCGACCATCAGGGCAATCTGTTGGACTTGGTCCAAGTGAATATTCTTGATTCGTACGAAAGCGCCGTTATTGATTGCGCCCAGGAAGGCACCTCCCTCGGCACGTGCGGAGCCGAGCGGTTGCGTATCGCGGAATTCGTCCGCCGTCTCCGCTTGAATACGTCGGCTTCGCAATTCAAGGACTGCGGTGCCGTTAAGCGGTGGAATGTCGTCGCGGCCAAGATCGGTGTAAGTGGCTTCGAGGCGAATCGAAGATTGATTTGTAGGAACGGTGATTTTACCGCTGGGCCCGCGCGTCATCGTCACGGAGGGGTCAGGTTTTACAGAGTAGACATACTCGACCATCTGTTTCACTTGTTCAGGGCTATGGTGACCGTGTGGTAGCATTGCAACTTTGCCCCACACGCCGGTCGAGCCTTTCATTACGCGTTCGAGCGATTTTTCCAACGCGTCGGCTTGCTCGCGGTACTTGTTAGCAATGTCGACAAACGTCGGTCCAACAAGCGGTCGTTCTACAGCATGGCAGTTAAAACAGTCGCTTTGCCGGATAAGGCTGAGGCCGGGCGATTCGGTGAGCTTGGCATTAGCGCTTACCACCGGCGAGCTTTGGACGTAAATGCGGTTTGGAGCCATCGCATCGATAGGCTCAAGATCCCCGGAGTCGGCTTCGTCAAAATCGCTTGTGCCGTCCTCGCGATCACGAACAATGATTTCGTAGGATATCGGTTGGTCCGGAGAATAAAAATCCCCTGTCGCGGGTGACTTGAAGAAAACATTTGGTCGTGCGTTGCCGACGATTACCGGTGAAGTGATGATATCCGATGCACCATGAACATCTGTCGCTTGCAACTCAATCGTGTAAACGCCCGGTTCTTCGAAAGTGAACTCCGCTGTGGGTGACTGGCCGATAACGAATTCCGACTGCTTTTGCAAGCCGGTTCGAACAGCTCGCCAACGATAGGTAAGCGGATCTTGGTCTTTATCCGTAGATTGTGTTGCATCGAATTGGACGGTCAACGGTTCGCGGCCAACATGATTCTGCAACTGAGCTTTCGCGATTGGATTGCGATTGCCGCGGATGTAATCGACTCGTACGAGCTGCGCGTCAGGATTCAGGCCCCACGTCTCGCCATATTCGATTACGTACAGAGAACCTTGATGATCGAATTGCAGGTCGATGGGGCGGATGAAGGGCATGTCGGGCAGGAAACGTTCGAGACGTTGGATGTTTGAATTCTCGTCAAGGTGGACTGCCAGGATCCAGTTGCGCGACCATTCGAAAGCAAAGAGGGTTCGGTCGTAATTATCAGGAAATCGCGTTGTGGCCTGATTCGAGGCGTCACTGTAGTAGACCGGTCCGGCACACGCTGTACGACCTCCAGAACCGACTTCGGGAAATTCGGCGGAGTTGCCTGCTGGATAGTAGATGAACGCTGGCTGTGCGGGGGGGAGATTCTGAGAGCCCGTATTGTTTACGGAGCGATTGACCGGATGCATTGGATCTTGTGGAAGACCTATCTGACCCGTTGTAAAGTCCACCATGTTGTAGGCTCGATTGGCTCCAATGAAGTACGGCCAGCCAAAGTTACCGGCCGAGCGAGCTTGGTTCACTTCGTCGTACCCTCGCGGTCCGCGAGGTCCGTCTTGTCCTGCGTCTGGTCCCACATCGCCCCAATACAAGAAACCGGTCTTCCGGTCGATGTTCAGTCGCCATGGATTTCGGCAACCCATCACGAAAATTTCTGGGTGGCCAATCGAGCCGTCTTTGGGAAAGAGGTTTCCATCGGGGATCGAGTAACCGCTATCGTCGTTCGGTCGGATACGAAGAATTTTGCCATTGTAACTTTTCGTATTCCCGGAAGATCGTTGAGCGTCCCATGGATATCGGTCAGGGCGTTGATCGATCGGTGCATAACCTTCGGAGTCGTTGAATGGGTTCGTATTGTCGCCGGTTCCAATGTACAAGTTGCCGTCGGGGCCGAACTCCATCGATCCGGCGTGGTGACAACATTCGCGGCGTTGTTCTTCGAACTTGAAAATCAACTGCTCGGTTGAATTGTCAAGTTTCCCGTCTGTGAATCGAAAACGGCTAATGTGCTGACCAGGGAAATCGGGTGGCGAGTATTGCAAGTACACCCATCCGTTGTGCGAGAATTGCGGATCGAGAGCGAGTCCGATCAAGCCGTTTTCCTGGGCAGTCGTTACTTCGATTTTTCCGACGATGGAGATTTGTTTCGATGTTGGCTCGATTCGCTTGAGAACACCAGCAAGTTCGATCAAGAAAATGCTGCCGTCAGGAGCGATCGCCATTTCCATCGGCTGTTGCAGATTGGCGGCGACCACAGTCTTTTCGAATCGGTGCAAGTCGACTTCTTCGGCGGGTAGTCGCAGAGAAAAAAGAGAAGATATCGAGAGGACCGTCAGAAACGCGACTGGGGCGAACGAACCGCGATGAAGCAAGAATTTCTTGGGCATAGATGACAATCGAAAGGGAGGGGGCTAGGTGGGATTATTGACGGGTAGGAATGACTATTATTCACTCCGGCACACAATTTATCAAGTGAATCCAAGCTAATTGAAGTGATCCGCGGCCGGATCGAGTCAATTGGATATGGGAGAAACGCCGGTTTTGTACCCTGCGTTGATTGGAGTTTTTGCAAGTTGCCTGACTGCTTTGAATGCTCTTTGAGTGACCGCGTTACTCCTGAACGGTCTAGACGATCTTTGCCGTATGCTTGCGAGTGCGGAAGCAATAGTTAAATTGGGATTCGCGCAGGTGCTGTGTGTAAGTGCAGATGGTTTGCTTATAATTGAGGTCCGAGATGCGGGCTTTAATCATCGTTATCTTCACCGCGTCGCTGAATTCCGCGTTGGTTCGTTATGTTTCGTTTTTTTGAGGTTGCAATGCCGCGAGCGTCAAGTTGTTTTGCTTTGCTAATGTGCTTGAATTTGATTGCGTGCTCGATGAGCTTGGCGCAAGAGGCGGCAAGCGCGCCTGCGACGCGCAAAGCGAGCGCGGTTTACCCGCTTGATATTGCGTCGGATGGAAAAGGGAATGTGTATGTAGCCGACCGCAACTTGCCAGGTGTCTGGAAGCACGATGGCGCGAAAGCAGATGTTTTCGCACGAGGCTCGAAGCGATTTCGGGAAAAGATGAATACGGTTCGCTGTGTGGCCGTTTCGCCGAGCGGAGACGTCGTCGCCGGTGATCCATCGACTCGTGAAGTCTATAAATTGGCAGCCGACGGCACGGCGACTCCGTTGGTGTCGGGCATTATTGGCATCCCAGTCGACTTGGCGTTTGCTTCGGATGGGACGCTTTATGTTGCGGATGTTGAACGCCGCGTCGTTTGGAAACTTGCCCAAGGTGCTGCGAAACCAGAAGTCTTTGCAGACGTGAATCCGCGAGGAGTCTTTGTCGATTCAGCCGATCGTTTATGGGTTGTATCGCAAAACGAACAGCAGTTGTTGAGGATCAAAGCGGATGGGGCGAGCGAAGTCATCGTCGATAAGCGGATATTCGATTTTCCGCATCAAGTTGTCGTCGATACTCAAGGTGTGGCATGGGTCACGGACGGCTACAAACATGGCGTTTGGAAAGTGGAAGAAGGCAAGGCTCCCGAGTTGGCTTTCAGCGGGGCACCATTTCAAAACCCCGTCGGGATTGCGATCGTCGATAGTCGACTAGTAGTCGTCGACTCGCACGCCCAAGCTGTCTTTCGAATGGGCGATGATGGCAAGTTTGCCGAGTGGTTCAAAGTTGTTGCACCGCAGCAATAATTGAGCGATCGCGGATTTTCGCTTTTCCGCTCACTCATTGCACAGTTTGTTCTGGCTAACGCACGAGCGATGAGTCGGCTTTTTTGACGGCGACGTGGACGGCGTTCGTTGCCTTGGTTGAGAGGCATTGATAGTAGTTTATAAACTCATCCCGCCAGTTTGGGATGGCTCGCTGCATGCGATGAGAAAAAAGGCCTGCTGCAGTACCGCTTTCCATATCGTGCAAGTAACCCAGCAACGCATCACGACTGGACTGACTGTTGTTGAGCAGAAAGTGAATCCAGGCCCACGAGTCGCGGTAATTTTCGGAGCCCATTTGCCCGACGTCATCTATTTTCTCTAAGTCGATGATGCTGGGGACGTATCCAAGCCGCGTTTGCCATCGAATGGACTCTGCATGGGTGGGATGAAAGAAATTGCCATCGGCTTTGACTTCAAAGAACTCGGCGATACCTTCGTCCATCCAGAGCGGCAATTCGGGCAAGCGATCTTGAATGAGAGCGTGCGTGCATTCATGCCTCAAATCAACGAGCATTTCCGCGTTGCGATAAGCGAATACAATCCCTGGTCCTCGATCTTTGATAAAAAGTGCCCGCCGAACAGGAGCTTGGGGAAAATAGTGATGCATGTAGCGCTGAAACGTCTCGTCGGTGTCCATCACAACAATGTGAATCAGTTCGACTCGCGGCTTAATTGCCAAATGATCACGTAATTGTTGCGGTAATGCTTGGATTTCAGCGACGATGCTATCGATATCGCGCAGGGGTGAGTCGCTATGAAAATGGAAAGGAGTTGATCGTATCTGAACCGGCCATTGCGACTGGCAGACTGCCGAATCGGTTAGAAACAAGAATGCGAAAAGACAAAGTGGAAGAAGCAACGCGCGTTCGATGATCGAAAACGTGAGCCATGTTTTGCTGAAGTTGTTTGTCGCCATTGCATCCTGCATGCTATTAACAATCCGTTAGTTGAACAGCGACGAAGATTTGGGATCGGGAGTGTTTAAGTAGACTGTTGTTAGCTCGGAATGATTGCCTTGAGCTGAATTGTGAACTTCGTCGATCAAGCGTGCCAGTTTAACATCGGCCCGGGGCTCGTTTGTTCCTTCTTGGCCGGGAGCATGACCCCATACGTAGCGTCGCGCCGCAGCACCTTTTTGTGCAACGGATCCAATTTCTAGAAGCCAACGATTGGAATTGGGGGCACGGGGATCTGCGTCGATATAGATTCGTTCCAATTTGAGTTCGCGTCGAAGTGGTGCGAGAAGTTCACACAGCTTGACTGCTTCGTTAATTCGATTGTCCCCGAAGGGTGCACCGATGAGGCCCATAGGGGCTGCGCCCGGTGCGTAAATAATCAGATGATCGAGAACTTGTTCGGAAGAAAAATCTTGGGTAGGCAACAAAACCCCGTCGCGATCTACCGGTAAGAATTGAAGCTGGCTGTCAGCAGGGGCTTTTTTGTTTGGAGAGGACTTGGCGTCGTAGAAGACCATCGCGATCGGTTGTCGGTATTCGACATCGACTTTGACTTTGCCACCTGCAGCTTTTTGAACGCGGAGGGTGTTGCGAATCCACGGGTGCGAGTCAAACGCGCGAGCGATCGTCGCGCTAGCATGTCGTTCGAGCACGGACAAATCTTTTAGTTTGCTGCCGTTGTACACTTCTTCGGCGACATTGGATCGAATCCATTTGGGCTGGGGCGTGACCTCAATATTTTCTACCTGCAATGCGTAATAAGTTTGATCAAGCTTTTTCGCACCCCAAAGCGTCCAGGCCAAATAGCCGAGGATGAGCAGCGAAGCCGGACCGACAATACTCAAGAGGGCCGTTCGAGAAATGCTCGGCATGTTGTTTGGTAGTGATTTGCTCGAGCTATCCATCCTAAAACACTTCCTCCTTAACCAGTGGCTAAGAGAGCTTGCCGTCAAAAAGAAGCAACGAAAATCGGTCATCAAAAGTCTAAGGGTTCCCAGGAACTCCCCGAGAACGAACCATTTCTCACAAATTCAATTAGGCGAGCGGCAGGAATTGCCTTACCAAACGTAGGACGGGTCTCCAGGCCCGTCCCATACAATTCGGACG
>JANMNK010000978.1:0-11294 GCA_031373875.1 Pirellulaceae bacterium
GCCGGTAGCGGTGTGACGGGTGACTTGTTGGCACACTGCATCGACACTGCGATTTGGCTGAATGGCAGCATCGACACGGTTTCGGCCATGACGGAGACGTTTGTCAAGGAACGTATGCATGCGGAATCTGGCAAGAAGCAAGAGGTCAAGATTGATGACGCTGCCGCTTTCTTGGCACGATTCAAGAACGGTTCCTTGGCTACGTTTGAGTCGACGCGTTACGCTCGTGGTCACAAAGCGTTGTATACGTTTGAAATCAACGGCGCGAATGCGTCGATCAAGTGGGACTTGCACGACCTTCATCGCTTGAGCTATTTCGATTATCGCGACGAGGGCAAGGTTCGCGGATGGCGCAGCATTCACGTATCGGACGGCGATCAACCTTACATGAAAAATTGGTGGGTGCCTGGTCTACAAATCGGTTACGAACACAGTTTCGTTCACCAAGTTGTCGATTTCCTCAAGTCGCTCGAAACGGGCAAGCCATGCAATCCAACTTTCCGTGACGCACTAGAGACGCAAAAAGTTTGCGATGCCGTTCTGCAAAGCGCCAAAGACGGCCGGTGGCACAATGTCTAAATAGCTTTGTCTAAGTAGCTTTCGCGCAAACATGACGAGCTGCATGGTTCGTCAGTTCGCAGTGATGGCTGTGAAATTGGGAAGCATTTTGCCGCTAGCAAACGATCTCTGCAACTTCGGCACGTTCGCGTGCCGAAGCTGAATGCACTTGCCTCGCCAGATCTTGCTTTTCTCGGATTTGCGTCAGTTTCTTGGGTAGTCAAAGCCACCAGATCACCAGCTCAATTGGCGGGGAGTCGTAAGTTTCTCACGCATTAAACGAAAGGGTGTTGCCATCGCTTGTACCACTCGAACCGTTCGTAAAAATGGGAGAATAGTGGTTCGTTCTAGAAATAGTCGGACCTTGCTTGGTTGGTCAATTTCGGGCGAAGGTGCAAATCCTTGTCAAATAGGATAAAATGATTGACGGCGAGAGTGCTCTGTGTACCTGAGAGTCTCGATTTGGTAACGCCAACATCTATTAATTCAATCGAGCGCGTCAATGTATCTTCGAATGGCCAAGCGGCTGCTGATGGAAACCGACAAACGGTTGCTTTGGAACTTGGCATACAAAGCTGGCTGGAAAGGCCTGCGCAGCGTGCAGAAACACAAGTCGCGATTGAAACGCGGCGAGTTCTTTCCGCCGTTTCTGTACATCTCCATAATCAACACGTGCAATCTTCGCTGCCAAGGCTGTTGGGTGGATGTTGCGGGCAAGCAGACCAAGATCGATCTGCCCGCGATGAACCGTTTGATTGGCGAAGCGAAAGCCATGGGGAATTCGTTCTTTGGGGTTCTCGGGGGCGAGCCGTTTTTGCACAAAGAGATACTCGATATCCTCGCAGCGCATCCCGACGTGTATTTTCAAGTTTTCACGAACGGCCATTTCATCACAGACGAAGTTGCCAAGCGTTTGCGAGAAATGGGAAATGTCACTCCCTTGATCAGTGTCGAAGGCAGCCAAATCGTCAGCGACGAGCGACGAGGCCGCTCGGGTGTCTTCAGTGCGACGATGCAAGGTTTAGAAAACTGTCTGAAGAATAAAGTCATGACGGGAGTTTGTACCAGCGTCTGCAGGACGAACATCGATGATCTGCTTACAAATGAATGGGTCGACAAACTAATCGAGATGGGCGTCATGTATTGTTGGTTCCATGTCTATCGTGTGATCGGCCCTGAAAGCTCTCCGGATCTGGCATTGAACACGGAGCAATTGCGGCGCGTTCGGCAGTTTGTGGTGGATACGCGGGCAACTAAACCGATTATCGTGATCGACGCTTATCACGACGGCGAAGGTCGCGCGTTGTGCCCTGCCGTGACCGGATTCACGCATCACATCGGACCAGGCGGAGATATCGAGCCCTGCCCTATCATTCAGTTGGCAAAAGAATCGATTCACGACAATCGGCCTCTCAAAGAAGTCTTTAACAACAGCGCGTTCCTTCGCGATTTCCGTGAAACGGTGGCTAAGAACACGCGTGGTTGCGTTGTTTTGGAGCGCCCCGATTTGCTGATAGATCTTGCCAATCGCCATGGGGCTCGCGATACGACACAACGCCAAACTGCGATCAAAGAGTTGGCTGGGATCACGCCACACCGTTCGCAGTATGTGCCCTCGACAGAGATTCCTGAACGATCGTGGGCTTATCGTTTGGCCAAATGGATTGCCTTCCACGATTACGGAACCTATGGCCGATTTTTCCAGCCTGCAAATTGGAGAGATCCTGGTGATATAACCGTAAGCAAGGAGCCTGTTCAAATCACGCCGATGCCGCCAAAACAATTGGATTCGGCTAACGAAACCCTATCCAGTTCTTCCTGAACTAAGCACCCATGCATAAGTTTCTAGTCATTTGAAGTAACCGTGGCTAACGCCAAAACGGCTGATAACGCTAAATAACTTGTGCTGGGGTGCTTGCAATCAAACTTGATTTTATCCCGCCTCTGACCTACTTTCCTACCTGGAGAATTCAACATGAAGCCGATGTTTCCACATCTTTCCAAAATTGCACTTTCGGTGCCTTTGTTACTCGCTTGTTTGGTGGGGCAGGTTTCCCGAGCCGACGATTTTGTCAACGCCTGTCCGGACGGTTTTCGTCCTATGTTCGATGGCAAAACGATGGATGGCTGGCATGGCCGACCTCACCTCGATCCTCGCGAATGGCCAAAGACTTCCGAAGCGCAACGCAAAGAATGGACCGATGATGCAAAGAAACATTGGTCGATCCAAGGCGACGAATTGGTTAACGATGGCAACGGCGCTTACCTGACGACCAACGAAGACCTCGGTGACTTTGAGATGTACATTCAATACAAGACCGTCGCCAAAGCTGACAGTGGAATCTATCTTCGCGGAAATCCTCAAGTGCAGATTTGGGATTCGACGGATCCTGACAAATTCAACTTGGGTGCTGACAAGGGTAGCGGTGGGCTTTGGAATAATAGCCCCGGCGCAGCGGGCAAGGACCCAGCGGTGAACGCTGACAAACCCTTTGGCGAATGGAATCAATTTCGGATCCGGCTTATTGGCGAGCGATGCAGCGTTTGGTTGAACGGAAAACAAGTCGTCGATCACGCTCGCATGGAAAACTATTTTGACCGCGCTGGACCGCTCTTTGCCAAAGGACCCATCCAACTGCAAACGCATGGTGGCGAAATTCGCTGGCGACACATTTATTACCGGACGATTGACTCGGAAGAAGCCAACAAGATATTGGCATCTTACGACAAGGACGGTTACACGCCACTCTTCGACGGAAGTTCGCTCAAGGGTTGGAAGGGTGCGACGGATAACTATGAAGTCGTTGACAAAGCGATTCAATGCCAAGCCGGAAAAGGTGGCGTGTTGTTCACCGACAAGATGTACAAGAACTTTGTCGCCAAAGTCGAAATTCAACTGCCAGCAGGTGGCAACAATGGCTTGGCGATTCGTTATCCCGGGGAAGGCGATCCTGCCTATACCGGAATGTGCGAACTGCAAGTTCTGGATAATGACGCGGCACAATATGCAACCTTGGACCCACGACAATATCATGGCAGCGCTTATGGCATGGCAGCCGCCGCACGAGGTTTTCACCGACCGGTTGGACAGTGGAACTACCAAGTTGTTACGGTTGAAGGTAGCAAAATCAAAGTGGAACTCAACGGAACGCAGATTCTGAATACGGATCTGTCAACGGTCACGGAGTTGAAGGACAACAGCCCGCATCCCGGTAAGGATCGTACGGAAGGCTATTTTGGTTTTGCCGGTCACGGCGATCCTGTACGCTTTCGAAATGTTCAAATCAAGGAATTGAAATAAAATGGCAGCCTGGATGGCCCTGTTGGCACTTGCATTCGGCGAAGTACCCGCCGATGCAGTTGTCGTTCGCCCTCCCGAGTGGAAGGTGGAATTGGAACCATGGATTCGGTATCGGCAACAACAGGGTTTGTCCGTGGTTTGCGTGGATTGTGACCCGAATCCTCTCGTGGTGCGCGATAGGATTCGGCAAGTTGCTGCGAACAGTTCAGGACGGTTGCGATTTGTGTTGCTTGCCGGTGACACTTCGCAACCGTCTGCTCTTGTCCCTCCCGCCGCTAACACAGTCCCAACGTTTTATGTGAATGCGAAGGCTATCCAACAGTTCGGTTCAGAAAAAACGATCGCGTCGGATTTTCCTTATTGTGATTTAGACGACGACGGAATCCCCGATTTGGCAATCGGGCGAATTCCCGTTGATACCGGACGCGAGCTAGCTGGTGTGCTTGCCAAATCCATGGCTTACGAGGGTTCGCTGGATTTTCACGACTGGCGTCGCCGCGTGGATGTGACGGCAGGAGTGGGTGGGTTTGGGGCGCTGGCTGATGCTGCTGTAGAAACGGCTACCAAGCGAATCTTGACGGACAGTATTCCCGAGCATTATCAACTGAGCATGACCTATGCCAGTCCGAATAGCGCTTACTGCCCGGCACCAAATACTTTTGGTGAAAAGATTATCGGGAACCTCAACCGTGGCTCACTTTTCTGGATATACATAGGCCATGGCTATGTCGATACTTTGGACATGTTCGAAGCCGGTGGGGAACAATACGAAATCTTCAACAGTCGCAGGATGGATCAAGTCGCGGTAACAGCAGGTCCGGCCATAGCGGTCTTTATGGCTTGTTACACGGGAGCATTCGACGCGAGAGTCGATTCCTTAGCGGAACAATTGGTCGCCCGAACGGACGGTCCCGTTGCTGCGATCGCTGGCACGCGCGTGACGATGCCTTATGGAATGAGCGTCCAAGCAACCGGGATGCTGGATGCCTGTTTCGTTGACTCCGTTCCGACGTTGGGCGAGATTTTGTTACAAGGCAAGAGGCGAAGTCTTGAAACACCTGATACCGACAAGGACCCCATGTCGCGTCGGGCTTTATTGGATGGCATGGCGGGTGTATTAAGCCCAGCGGGTCATGATCTTGCTGCAGAACGCGAAGACCACTTGCACTTGATTCATCTGCTGGGCGATCCCTTGTTACGAATCAATTATCCAATGTCCATTCCGTTGACCTTGCCTGAAAAAGTTTACAGCGGCGAACCTTTCAAGCTGAGCGGTCGTTGCCCGATCGACGGCCAGTTGCACGTTGAGCTTGTGTTGCGACGGGACCGATTGCCGAAAGGCGTTCAAACAAGAGCAACGTTCGAAAACACGCCAGACTGGCTTCGTCAAATGGACGATACGTATAACCATGCCAACCAATTAATGGTTTACGAGATGATCCGCGATATTGACAGCGGAGATTTTGAATTTCAAGTTCCTGTACCACCTGGAGCACGCGGGATGCATGCCATTCGCGTCTTCGCAACAGGCAAGCACCGATGGGCTTCGGGCTCGGAGGTTATCCAAGTGCGCATGAAACGCGACGTTGAACGCAAGTAGGCGCTTACGCCTTCTCGTCCGTTCCAAGGACTGCCCTGCACGCTCTTACGCTAGTGTCGTTTCGCGAATCGACTTTCGACCGAGAAAGCTAAGCTATACCGGTTAGCCTTTACGTTGCCGTGCTACCCACACGGATTGAGTCGCATGGTGAACTACGTAGCGCGATACGCTGCCCAGCAACATCCTGGCGATTGCGCTGCGACCCGTGTCGCCAACCATCACCAAATCGCAGTTGCCTTCTTTCGCCATCTCGACGATTTTTTGACCGACATGATCGGCATCGGCAACTTGCGAAGTGCAATCGGGATACTTGACCCGCAATTGTTTGAGCGTGCGTTCCGCCGATTCAGTCGCTTCGACCTTCTTCTTCGAATCAATTTCGAGTGTTACAGGTTGCAAACTGTATTGACGCACGTGATAAACGGGGACGGCGACGAGCAATTCGACATGCACATTCGATTGCCACTTAAATTGATCGAATTGCTTAACGGCAAGTTCAGCAGGTGCCGAACCATCATAGCCGACCATGACACGCAAGGGATCGCTGTCCTTCTTGACGCTCAGTGCAGGACGTGCAATCAATACCGAACAATGGGAATGGGTCGCAACGTAATCGCTGACGCTACCAAGCAAAACGCGGTCAAGCGTGGAATGACCTTTGGAACCCAAGACGATTAGGTCCGATTTGGCTTCTTCGGCGTAATTAACAATTTCGTAGCCCGCATGGCCGCGAATCGTGACGTGTTCGATAGCAATCGATGAGCCCGCAAAGCATTCTTTGACTTTATCGAAGTTGCTTACCGCTATTTTCTCCTGGTCTTCGATGAATCCAACGTACAGCAAATCATCCGAAAAGGTCATCGCAACATCCGGCAATTGAATCACCGAAAGCGCCGTTACGCTCATGTTTTGACTTACCGAAAGACGACGCAAAAAGTGAGCGGCGGCAATCGATTGTTGGGAACCATCGATCGCAATGACGACTTTCATGTTGTACTCCTAGAAAGAAAGCAAACGAACCAAACGTTCAGGCGAATGTTGACATGACACAAAACCAAAGTTTGCATATTCCTTAGGTTATCACATTTATCGGTCGTTAGAAATTAAGCGAGAAAAAGCTCGCAATTATTTACCGCCTATTGCGGTCGTCACCATGAAAAACTCTACCAAGAAATTCAAATTCTATGCCGTTCGCGATGCCGCTCTACTTTGGGGATTGTGAAATCTTGAAAGAGACGTTTCGAGATTTTGTTGTGAGGATTGATTGACTTGGTCGACTTTAACGAGAAGAGATATCGTCCGGCGGAGCAAGTACCGACTCCAGTTTGGCAAGGTTGGACTCAATCTCACGATGTGCGAGGAAAGACGCAAACAAACCGAGAGCCGTAACCCCGATCGTCGCTAACAGCCAAACTCGCGAATTTTCCGTGGCCGTTACCAGCAACGCCATGGTAAGCAAAGGAACAACAGCGGCTGAAACCAAGTAAGCCATAGACCGTCGACGCAAAGTGTTGCTTCGACTTCGCAACGCAGGATCGCTCATCGTTCGGCTGATGAGCTTGGGATAGTAAATCACCGTCGACAGGAGCGTGAGTCCGAAAAAAGGATAAATCCAAGCGACGCCGCCGCAAATGACGAGCGAGACAAAAATGTGAATGGAATCAAACAATCGGAATTCTGGTTCCGCCATCCGCAACATGATTGGTAGAGCAACACCCGCAACACTCCACAGCAGACCACTGATCAGCGAAACCGTATGGCCAAAATTCCAGGTCCAGTTGATATCCGATTCGCTGACTTGTCGGTGTTGTTTCGCGCGTCGCACGGCCTTTGCCATGGGGCTTGATATAAAAAACAAGATTGCAACCCCCAGCGGGAATGTCACCCAATTGATAACGACGGAATCAGCAACAAATTTTTTCATGAGGTCGCCGAAATTGGCTTTCTCGATGACAGCGTGATTGTATTGATAATTGAAAACTGCAGCCGCGACGTTTGGACAGAAAACGATGGCGGCAGTGACAAGGAAAACCGGTAAATACAGAATGCGCGAGCCAAGACTTTTTTCGGATGGTTCGAATCGGTCGGCGGCTTTGGGATTAAGAGCCAATCGAAGTCTTGCCGCCAATTCCTTGCCTGTCGCGGGACGAGCATTTCGATCCAATAACAATACGGTTCGTAGCGTGTTTTCCAAGACTCGCTCCGTAGCTGATTTTGGTGGCATCGTTTTTTGAAGGGGAGTACTTCGTAAATCAATCTGATGCTGAACCGCTTCCGTCCAACTGCCCGCAGTTTCGAGTGTCTTCCACGGACGAGAACCTTGCCAAAGTTCCCACAGAACAATTCCAAGCGAGAATAGATCTGTGCGTTCGTCGAGATATTCAGCTTGAGTGTCGTCGGCAGGGTGTGCCACGCGTAACTGTTCGGGTGACATGTAAGCGAGCGAACCGCCAAAGTAAGCCGCCGATCCTGCGCGTCCTGCGATTCCACGACAACTTACATTGAAATCCGCCAGCTTAGGCAGGCCTTCGGCGGTGAGCAATATGTTTGCAGGTTTGACGTCGCGGTGAAGTATGCCTTGGGAGTGCGCGTAATCAAGTCCATCGGCTAATTGAACTCCGATCCAAGCGACGCATGTGGGCCAATCGAACTTGGCAATCGCTGCTCGAGTCCCTGATTGCTCCGGCGGCGTTTGATTCGCTTGCAGCAAGTTGCGGTCGATGGATTCAAGGAGTCTTTTGCCATTCCAGCTCGCTCGTGGATGATTGCGAATCCAAACGATGCAGTCGCCCAACGTCCCGCCCGGTACATACTGCATGTAAAGCAACGTCAGTTTGTGTTCGGGGAATACGCGCTGATCGTAAATGCGCACAATGTTGGGATGATCGAGCTGCGATAACGCTTGCGGTTCTTCGCTGCTGCGCGAAGACGCTTTGAGGGCGACCAGACGCTGCATCGATTCTTGGCGCGCGAGATAAACTTGTGCGAACGCACCTTGGCCGAGTGACGCCAGGACAAAAAAGTCGTCGAACTGTTGGTTGACTTCTAATTTCGGAACATTCGGTTCGCTTGACAAGCTTGCCGAATATTCGTCTCCCGCCAGCCAGCGTCCCAAGGTTGCTGCCATCTGGGGATACCGTTTTCGATACTCAGTCCATGCAGGCTCTTCGCCACTCTCACGCCGCAACTGGATTTCTTCGAGGACCAGATCGAATGGAATGTTATCGGGACTAAGCCAAGGCTCGAATCGGCTCAGATAGAAATCGATGTTTCGTGGCACGCCCAATTCCGCTGCCATCGCCATATCGTATTTGATCAGCTCGATCGCAATCAGCCGGCCAGAAACTTTGGCTGTCTCGGGAATAAGGTCGCGTATTTGCGACGGGTCAGAAACGGGAGAGATCGAACGCAACTGAGAGAGGCAGTATTCGAGATGAGTAAACGACGCTTCAGTCGTCGCGTCCGCGTTACTTTGCCAAGGATCAGTCATTGTTGCGGTCAACTTCTAGTGGGTTCGAGGCGAGGACACAAATTGTTGCTAGAGCTAGTCGAAAAAGCAAACGCAGTAAGCCTTAGAAAATAGTGGATCGACAAAATCGGCGTGCCAATCTACTTTCCTGGCAGATTGGTCACAAAACCAGAGAATTCCGCTCGTCGTTGTAGCTTTGTGGCGTTGGGATGGAACGAACTAAAAAAGGGGTGTCACGTTTAGGCAAGTTGGGATAGGATTACTCGGAAATCTGCTTTAACAACAAGGTGTAATGATGGAGACGACCCATGCGTCCCCGTCCGGCATGCGACGAGCGCCCGAGCTGCTCGCCCCTGCGGGAAATTGGGATTGTGCTGTTGCGGCCATTGAAAATGGCGCTGATGCGATCTATTTCGGATTGCAAGTTGGATTCAACGCGCGTGCTCGCGCGACCAATTTTACGCTGGACGAACTGCCGAAGCTAATGGCCAAGCTTCATCAGCGAGGCGTGTGCGGCTATGTGACTCTCAACACGCTCGTCTTCACCGACGAACTTCCGGCCCTCGAACGGAACGTGCGCGCCATCGCGGCTGGGGGAGTCGATGCTGTTTTGGTTCAGGACATCGGCGCTGCTCGACTCATCAAACAAATCTGCCCCGATCTGCATATTCATGCTAGTACGCAAATGACGATGACTTCGGCGGAGACGATTCAAGTCGCACAGGAGTTGGGATTGGAACGGGTCGTACTCGCCCGCGAGCTTTCTATCGACGAGATTCAAAAGATTTCGAAAGCTACGACGATGCCCATCGAAGTCTTTGTTCACGGTGCCCTGTGCGTTGCTTACAGCGGTCAGTGCTTGACCAGTGAGTCGCTGGGCGGTCGCAGTGCGAATCGAGGCCAATGTGCCCAAGCATGTCGACTGGATTATGAAATGATCATCGATAACAAACCTCGCGAATTGGGGGACGTAAAATATCTTCTTAGCCCGCAAGATCTGGCCGCATACGAATTGATTCCGCAGCTCATCGACGCCGGCGTGTGCTCGTTCAAGATCGAAGGCCGACTCAAGACGCCCGAATACGTTGCCAACATCGTGCAGCATTATCGCCAAGCCATCGATAGTGCGATGCAGAATCAACCCATTGCGTTTACGTCAGAATCGAAACGCGAAATGGAATTGAGTTTTTCTCGCGGCTTTTCTCCGGGATGGCTTGAGGGAAATAACCACAAGCGATTGGTCCCCGGCGTGACGAGCGCCAAGCACGGGGTGCAAGTTGGACGAGTGATTCGTCTGCGGGGCGAACGGCTCGAAGTCCAGCTTGATTACCCGCTTGCAAAAGGCGACGGAATCGTTCTCGAAGGAGATCGAGCGGCAGGCAAGGAAATTGGAGGTCGCATCTACAATATTCTCGTCGATGGACAACCGGTCGACGAAGCAACTGACGGACGCGTCGAACTACTGTTTCAAAAAGGTTTGCTACGGGATGTTCCAGTGTTTGCGGGACAAACTATTTGGCAAACGGACGCACCGCAGCTAACCAAACGACTGCGAGCAACTTATCAATCCAAATCACCGCTTCGTCGCGTACCTATAAACATCCATCTGACCGCACACGTTGGTTCGCCGATTCAACTGCAAGTGACCTGCGAGAACTCGCCGTCTATCGAATTAACAAGCGAACATATTCCGGAAAAAGCGCAGCGACATGCGGCCAACGCGGAGCAACTGCGGCAACAGTTGGGTCGCCTTGGAGGTAGCGTTTATGAACTGCAAGAGTTGAGCGTTGATCTTGTCGGTGAGCCGATGATTCCGCTGAGCGTCCTTGGCACGCTGCGGCATGAGTTAATCGAACGGCTTGACGCAGTTCGTACGGCACCTCCGGAACGCCAAATCACTGAAGTCGGACTTACCGAAAAAATGCTGTCGGCAGTCAAGCTTGACGCGCCAAATGATCAGCCCAATCAAGTCGCTAGGCTGACAATTCTGTGCCGAAGCCTCGCTCAACTACAGTCATCTTTGGAAGCCGGTGCTCAGCACGTGTATGCAGAATTTCACGATATTCGCGACTATCGGCAAGCTATTGAACAGGCGCACGGGGTTGGGGCAACGATCCATCTGGCGACGCTGCGTATTTTTAAGCCCGGTGAAAAGGGCCTGTTTCTCGCTTTGGCAAAACAAAACGCTGACGGTTGGCTGGTACGCAATCTAGCTGCGGTTGACTTTGCAAAGAAGCACGCGATCCCGATGGTTGGCGATTTTAGTTTGAATGTTACCAACCCACTTTCAGCACAGTGGTTCATGGATCACGGGATGAGACGGATTACGGCTTCGTACGATTTGAATCGTGACCAGTTATTGGAAT
>JANMNK010000981.1:0-4309 GCA_031373875.1 Pirellulaceae bacterium
ACCGAAGCTCCCCGAGCTGCCGCCGATGCGTATTCCCCTCTCCAAGCTGGTGAAATGATCGCCCTGGTCTCCGGGACCCTGGTTCATCGCGAACTCGATCGTTGCGAGATCATGACGGAAGGTGGTGTCGCGTACGAATGCGGCGGTGGATTCACGATATCTATTCACGGGTCGGGAGTTTGACGCAGACATTGATCTCTACTTCAACCGGGCACGATATTATGATGCGAACACCGGACACTTTATCATTGAAGATCCCAGCGGCTTCGGTGGCCGAGACTTTAATTTGTCTCGTTATGTTCGCAACGATCCGATTGACCGGCGCGACCCAGAAGGCTTGCAGGATAACAAACAGTCTCAAACGCCAACCACGTTGGGGATACCGGATCGGCGGAAGAAGGATGACTCGAAAGGCGAAAGCAAGGTTAAAGGTAAACTGGATGCTGTGCAGACGGATAAAAATGGCAATACCGTGTTACAATGCACTTTTACAATTACGACTGATCCACCTAGTACTGAAGAACGAGTACTCGATACGATTAATAAGGCGATACCCGGTAGCGTCTTCAAGAATGAGGGCGGATCGGTGGGCTATGGAATCGAATGGTAGAGTGCGATAAAAGTGGACGCAGCGGACGCACCTCAATTCGGGTGACTTGTTACGGGCAGAATTGTTGTCGTATTTTTGGCCGAATTGTGACTGTAGGGATTTCGGCTCATTTTCGGCGTGTTGGCCGAATTGTAGAAAATCCTGGAGCGGTGGTTGAAGTACGAAAGGTGAAGTTGGAAGTTCGAATCCTGGGACCGTCTGAATTGTCGTCGGACTCTTCGCACTTGAGTTGCTTCTGGCCGAATTGCGATCGGGTGACGACAGAGCAGGGTCGTGCCTCGATGATTGGTTTTCAACTTGATTGCAAAAAGTGCGAGGAAAATGCTCCCCAGGATTTTCCGCCGATCCCGCTCAAAAATTGTTAGCGTGTGTAGGTCGCGGCCGAAATTGTCCGACCAAGCATGTTTTGTCTCCGCTCTACTTGGCTAAATCGCACTTAGGCAAGAGACGGTGATTATTCGTTGATGAATTCAATATCCTTTGACATCATTGTCATTGAACCCGAACCTTTACGAAGTTAGCGGGGAAGATGCCGAAAGGTGTGTTGCGCGGTCGTTGCTATATCAATGCGATTTGGTGGGTAACGCTTTTTGATTTGGAAAAATGGACGACTGTTTCTGACACGACCACTTCACACACCCTACTTTACTAGAGATCGCATTCGGATTCTCGAACGGCGACTGGCGGAAATCGAAGTGGAAGTTGCAGCTTTGAGCGGCGATAAGATCGACGAAGAAGAGGTCATTGCGGCGCTTGCCGGTTTCGACGAACTGTGGGAATCGCTGACGCCTCGTGAACAGGAACGAATTATTGACTTGCTTATCGATCGAGTTACGTACGATGGAAACGCCAGCAAGCTGTCGATCACGTATCGTTCGACAGGCATCAAAACACTAGCGGAAGAAATCGGAAGCCCACAGGAGCAATTCGTATGATCACCACGAGCCACGATTTACACTTTGAAACGGGACGGCGCTCAAAAAAATCAATTAACGCGGGTGTGAAAAAAGCGTCGCCTGCGATCAAACGAATTCCCCGCGTTACAAAGATCATGGCGCTTGCGATCCGGCTAGACCAACTGGTCAAAGATGGCAAAGTAAAGAACCAAGCGGAGTTGGCGAGACTAGGGCATGTGACTCGAGCCAGGTTGACGCAGATCATGACTTTGCTCCAGTTGGCACCAGATATTCAAGAGGAAATATTGTTTTTACCGCCAATCGAGCGTGGCTGTGAGCCGCTTGTGGAGCGGGACTTGCGGAAGATTGCGGCTGTCGTGAATTGGAGTGGGCAGAGGGAGGTATGGGGAGGATCGGAGTTTAGAGCGCTGGATTTGAAGAGGCAGAAAGTCCACCCGACTTGATTCGAACATGTAACTTTCGGTTCCGTAGACACAGATGATACTACGGACAGGGCAAGTGCATTTGGAAACACGACTAATTGCAGGAGATTATGGCTTCCAAGGCCTTTGGATTTAAAGATGCGATGAATCTTTTTCCGAGAATGCTCTGTTTGGGTAACGAAGTGTCCCGGCGCAAAATGGATAATGCAAGTCGGCGAAATGCACCGATGTGACCGTAGACCATACCGATGGTCTTGATGTCAGCCCATTTGCCGTCATCTTTCAACTGTCTAGGGGTAGCCGTACGATCATGCGCGACGAAAAATTTATTCATTTATTCAAATGACGCGACGAAATTTTTTCAATTTCAAAGTAACGTCAGCAGGTCCCCGGGATCTTTTGTCCTACCATCCGCCAAAGCCGCAAACAGCCAGTCCAGACTCGCGTCGGCGTCACTCGTAAGTGTGTCTACATTGCCGTCGTTAATAACCGTTGAACTAGGGACAAGGATAGGGGTTAGGGCCGCGACGCGATTTGCAAAAGAGCCTGGTCCAACCCATTGCGTCCTTACCGACTGCAGGAATCCCGGACTGTCCTCAACACCAATAAAAAGTGTGTAACCGGAAATCAGTAGATCTTCGCCCTGGTTGCCATTCAGGTTGTCCTGACCTCTTCCACCAATTAGAATGTCCCTGCCGTTGCCACCGGATAAGGAATCGTTCCCTCCCAGACCGATTAGTGTGTCGTCTCCAGCGTTGCCGGCCAGCTCATTATTCAAGCTGTTTCCACTCAGCAAATCGTCTGCAGAACCGCCCTTGGCATTCTCAAACGTTGTTGCCGAATTCAGTACAATCGACCGATTCGTATGCACCAGTTGGGCCGCAGCTTGGCCCAGGTTCAGATTGACCGCAATGTTCTGATTGGAAAAATTCAGTGTGTCTTTCCCCTGGCCGGCTAATTCAGTCAGACTATCAATTTCGACTCCAGATGTGGGTCCAAACAAAAACGAATCATTACCCGGACCACCCGCCAGAGAATCATCTCCCGTGGAACCGTTGAGCGTATCATTGCCGCCATTGCCGAACAGCGCGTTGTTCAGACTATTTCCACGAATCAAATCGCCAGCAGCACCACCTTGGGCATTCTCAAATGAAGCTCCGGAATTCAACACGATTGACCGATTGGTATGCACAAGCTGGGTCGTAATTACGCCGAGATTCAATGTGACGGCAATAGCTTGAGTGGAAAAATCCAGTGTGTCTGTTCCCGGTCCCGGAGCTTCAGTCAGAGTATCAACTTCGTCCACAGATGCAGGGCCAAACGAATACGAATCATTGCCCGGACCACCCGCGAGCGTATCGCTGCCGGTCGAACCTTTCAACGTATCATTGCCACCATTTCCGTTCAGTGAATTGTTCAAGCTATTTCCATGAAGCGAATCGCCCGCAGAACCCCCATTGGCATTCTCAAATGTTGCCCCTGAATTCAATACGATCGACCTGTTGGTATGCACGACCTGAGACGCCGATAGGCCAAGGTTCAGTGTGACGCCAATGGTCTGTCCGGCAAAATTCAGAGTGTCTGTTCCCTGTCCAACGCTTTCTGTCAGTGTGTCAACCTCAAGGGCAGTTGCAAGTCCAAACGCGTACGTATCATCGCCCAAACCACCTGCCAGCGAGTCACTTCCTGCGAAGCCATTCAACGTATCGTTACCACCATTGCCGAACATGGCATTATTCAATATGTTTCCGCGAAGTATATCGTCCGATGAACCGCCTTGGGCATTTTCGAAACTATCGGCGAGATTCAATGTGATCGAGCGACCTGTATGAACGGACTGGGGTGTAGTTAATCCAAGGTTCACCGTCACCGCCGTAGTTTGACTGCCAAAATTTAGCGTATCTGTTCCCTCATTCACTAGCTCGATCAAAGTATCTAGTTCGCCACCTTCGGCGAAACTTCCGAAGGGGTATGTGTCATTTCCCGAACCGCCAGTCAGCGTGTCATCTCCCAAACCGCCAGTAAGCGTGTCATTCCCTGGGCCACCATTGAGAGTGTCTACACCTTGGGCACCATTGAGCGTGTCGTTGCCATCTCCGCCGTCCATGATATCGATGAAATCGTCACCAACGATGACGTCGTCGTCGGCGTCTCCCACTGAGGTACGTTTGCCTACCAACGTTTCGCTATCTACATCGCTGTCCGTCAGATTGGTGTGAAATACATGGATCCGCCCCTCGGCGGAACCGACAATGGTAATGTCATCGACATCGTCGACGACGGACTCGCCCCCTGCAATGTTCCTCGTTGTTAGCCTCGTGTTCGTGCTAGCTTCGAAAAGCACCACGACCGAGTCTGTG
>JANMNK010001082.1:0-2734 GCA_031373875.1 Pirellulaceae bacterium
TGCTGATGCCGTTTCCTTCCGCTCGAACATTCCGCTAGAATACTCACCGCAAACAATTAACGTACGCCGTTCTAATCGAGCGACGTATCATTCCTCTTAAACCCTCGAATCGATAGTATTCCCCAAATGCCTGACGCAAAAAGCGACAGTAAAACCGATTTGCAAAGTCTACTTGTTCGGCTATCCGAATTGGACCGCAACATCGCATTGCAAATTGCTAACCGTATACCTCTCGTTCAATCCCTCGTCTCGCTCCAAGCGAGCCCATCGACGGGACTTGCGCAACGCATCGAGCAATGCCAACAAGCCGTCGCAAGTTTACCGACCGACTGTCCACTCAACCGCGAGCTTGCCCAACAATTGATGGCCCATATTGCTTGGGTTACCGAACATTCGATTGCCAAGCCCGATCGAGTCGCATACCTCGGTCCGATTTACAGCTACAGTTACTTGGCCGCAATCCGTCACTTCGGAATGTCCGGCACGCATGTCGCCGTCGCTTCTATTCCTGCAGTATTCGAAGAGATCATTCGCGACCACGCGCAATGGGGCGTCGTCCCGATCGAGAATTCAACCGACGGTCGTATCGTAGACACGTTGACGATGTTCGCTCGTTCGCCCTTAAAAATTTGCGGCGAGATTCAATTACCAATTCATCACTATTTGCTTGGGCGATGCTAACGATCAGAGATTCGCCAAGTCTACAGCAAGCCCCAAGCTATTTCGCAATGTAGAGCTTGGCTCAGCCAACATTTGCCCGCTGCAAAAATCGTCGACGTCGACAGCACAACCGTCGCAGCGGAAATGGCAGCTCAACAAGAGCATGTCGCAGCAATTGCGAGTCAAGAAGCCGGTATGCATTACGGATTGAATGTGATCGACGCGTGTATCGAAGATAATCCCAACAACTTGACGCGATTCGCGATCATAGGCAAAAAAGTTCCAGGCCGAACTGGACACGACAAAACTGCCATTATGTTCCAAGTTACCCATCGCCCCGGCGCTTTAGCAGACGCGATGAATATTTTTAGATCGCGCGATTTGAATTTGACTTGGATTGAATCCTTTCCCATTCCAAGCTTGCCAAACGAATATTTGTTCTTTATCGAATTCGAAGGACATCAAGAAAACGCAAATGCAGCGGATGCAATCGATTCGCTACGCAAGCAGGCAATACGCATCGAAGTGCTCGGCAGCTATCCCGCCAAACCAATGCAAACGTCGTAGCATGGCTGTATTGGTCCGTTGCCATTTGTCTTTATTTTTTCTACGTAGCATGGACCCATTGGTCCGTGCGCAAATGTTTTTAGCGACACACGCTCGGGCCAATGGGCCCAAGCTACAATCTTGACCGTAGAACGGACTTTAGTCCGTTATCTTCTGTTACCGTGCACCACTTGCCACTAAAATCGCCCACTCTACGTAGCATGGACCCATTGGTCCGTGCATTAGTTCCTATGCCTTCCTCTCCCCGAGAGATTCTCAATCACACGTCACGAGAGTTTACATTACACCACGAACGCTACTAAAACGCATCGACAACGCGTGTGCCTGCCAGCAAGTCGTGAATGCAGCGTCGGGAATCACCCAACACGAAGACGAAATCTAACAGCGTAAAGAAAGGAACGAACGACAAGAGCGCTCGAAGCCAGTTCCGCAAAATGACGCCTTGCACAAAGCCCGGTAGACGTCCGTTGCAGGACACGATACGAATCATGAATAGTTTCTTACCGATCGTTTGCCCTTGGGTAGAAATCAAAATCCATTGGCCAACCATCAACATCAGAGAAAACCCGAATATGCTCGGCAGCACCAAAGCAGCAGCCACGCCAGAGCTTTCCGGATCGACAATGTTCATTTTTCCCAGCATGGCACACAAAATCACGCCTAGGATGGTCGTAACAATCAACAGTGCCGAATCCACCAAGCACGCTAACACGCGCGAAGTAACCGAGGCTGGTTGATGGCCGGCAAAATTCATTTCATTCAGCGGCACACGAGTTTCCATCGCGGCCATCGCAACCAACTCTTGATCGCTTAACGCTTTGTTTGGGACTTTCGGGGCAGGCGGAGTCACAACCTGTCCCGTTTCGCGCAGCAGTGCCTGAGCCCTTGCAATTCGGTCCTTGGTCGGCTCAGGGACCAGCGTATTTTCCCCGCAGTTTCTGCAAGCCATCATTTGCCCCGATGCTTCACACTCTGCAATGTTGCTATACCAGCAGTGACTACATCGGAACTCCAGCATAGCAGGTTCTGTTTCAAAACTAGTTGGAACGATTACTGGTTCTGGAGCCGAAATAAAGTTTGTAGCCACTGCGTTCATGATTTCCTCCAAATCCCGAATTACCAACCTATTTGGACATCGCCACTTGTGGACGGATATCCCACCATTTGCGATCTCTGCGCTGCCATGAGCGGCCCGGGGGGAGCCCCCCGGGGCCTCGTGAGTGTTACGTGAACCGGGGCCGGCTACTCGATGACGTGCAGCTCGACTCTGCGGTTCCGCTGCTGGCCTGCCTTTGTGATGTTGGTGGCGATAGGCCTGGTCTCACCATATCCCTTGGGCTCGAGACGGGAGGCGCCAATCCCCTGGGAGACGAGGTAGGCCTTCACGGCTGCCGCCCTGCGCTGCGACAGATCCAGGTTGTGTTCCTCGGTGCCGGGGTCGGAGCAGTGGCCCTGAATTTCCAGCCTGACGTCGGACCAGTCCTTCAGCGATGCGGCGACCTCGTCG
>JANMNK010000382.1:0-2248 GCA_031373875.1 Pirellulaceae bacterium
TTGTCGTTGCCCACCACTCAGCTTGAATCCTCGCTCCCCGATTAACGTATCGTAGCCTTTCGGAGATTTGGTGATGAACTCGTCCGCGGCGGCCGCTCTAGCTGCTTGCTCAACTTGCTCCATCGTGGCTCCTCGCCGACCGTAAGCAATATTGTCTGCAATCGTGCCATCGAACAAAAAGACGTCCTGCTCGACGACGCCGAGGAGTTGTCTGTAGCTGTGCAATTGGACATCTCGCAAATCAATTCCATCGACCAAAATGCGGCCTTGCTCGGGGTCAAAAAATCGAGCCACTAAATTGCAAAGGGTCGTTTTGCCTGCTCCACTGCGGCCAACGATTGCAATAGTCTGTCCAGCTTTGGCGTGCAATGAGATGTCCTTGAGAATCCATTGTTCGTTTTCCGGATACCGAAACGACACCGACTCAAAGCGTATGTCTCCTCTGGCCTCCTTTCGGCTGACTCGAATTGCCCCAGGCTTATCCGCGAGTTCCCTAGGAGTTGCCAGCAAATCCAAGATCCGATCAAGGCCGGCAAGATTGTTTTGAAATTGAACCGCACTCCCGGCAAGAGTCGCGATAGGCCCAAGCAGCATCGTCAAATAGACCAAAAACATCATCAAATCCCCCAACGTCAAATGCGATTGAAGGATTTGCCATCCGCCGTAAACCAACAGCGATGTCGAAGCCAGTGGAATGAGGACCTCCCAAACGATTTCGATCAATCGTGTCCGCCACCAAATCAATAGCTGCTGGCGAACCAGCACGTGATTGCCTTTGACGTAGCGTTGGGTCTCGTTCCGCTGTCTCGCGAAGGTTCTCACGACTCGAATTCCGCCGAACGTCTCAGTGGTATTGGAGTCGATCTTTTGACGCCGTTGCCGTGCATCTCGGTAAAGTGGACGAATTGAATAAATCCAGGTGCGGTGACATAAGTAAACTGCAGGCAAAAGCAAAAGGCCGGCTGCAAGCAACCGCCAATCTACGATAATCAGAATGATAAGGCTTCCGATCAACTGCACGATCGCTTGCCATGGGTTGTAAAGCACACTGAAGATCAACTCCGCGATTCCCCCTGCATCCTCTCGCAACAGGCTGGTGGCACCACCCGATTTGAGTTGCTGAATCTTGTGCAACGGCATATGAAGCATATGTTCAAACACGCGGCTTCGAACGGACATCTGCACTTGATTCACAGCTTGAGTGCAGCTCCATCGCCCCCAAAGATAGATCACCGTCCTCACTAAGGTCACTCCTGCCACCAAGACGGCGATCCACACTAGCAACAACATGGGTGACGGTTGACCCAACGTTGCGTTCAACCAAGTTGGCAGCGGCTTGGTTGGGACGGTCAAGGCGCAATCGATAGCCAATTTAGTTCCGAGCGGCGGAATGAGGGCGAGCACGGTAGCAACGGTAACCGTTCCAAGCCCGAACAGAATCTTACGTCGAAAACCCCTCAACAACCCCCAAAACGACTTGAAAAGCGTCCAAAAACTACGGTGCGAGCGAGAAACCAATGCATCCTTTTCTTTGCCACTCATCGTCGAATGGAATGAGTCTTGCTCCCCGCTGGATTTTTCTTTTCGTCTTTTGCGAATCTCCGCTAAATAATCGCGGTATTCAAATCGGCTAGTTGGCATTGGCTCTATTTTCGGTTTAAGTGGTTGATCGCGCCGCGATCGGTTGGTTCTTCAACGCAGTTGCATCACGCATTACACGTCGATGTTCTTCTCCAATCGCAGAACCGAGTTGACCTCGGGTGCGACTGCGCGAGCACTGGTGCGCTGATGGACGGCTTGTACCCACGCAGCTGCATCTTGTGCGATAGGGAGCCAAGTGTTGTAGTGTGTGGGTAACACCATTTTCGGGCGAATCAACTCGATAGCCTCGATGCTCTCCTCGGGTCCCATCGTATACAAATCTCCAATGGGGACAATCAAGCAATCGACGCCGTTGCGAGCGATCAAACGTAGGTCTGAAAACAATGCGGTATCGCCGGTGTAGTATAGGCGGTAGGGAAATTCGGCATCGAAATGCATCCCGTCGACAGTTTTGAACTCGATCAGGAATCCGCCGCATGCGCCTCCGTATGACCCATCCGGCAAACTCGAGGAATGGACAGCTGGTGTGAATTGAATACTCCCGAATGGCAGGTGGACTTTCCCTCCTAAACTCATACCCATAACGCCCTGAATTCCGTGCTTGGATTCCAACCACGTCGCGATTTCATAGTTGGAAATCACAACC
>JANMNK010001092.1:0-4290 GCA_031373875.1 Pirellulaceae bacterium
CCCGGTCGCATCCACGCCAGTCACCAAAACTCGCGCCGAATCTGCAACTGGCAACGCCAGTTTAGCGACGAACAGTACCAAGCGATCATCGACCGCGATGGCGTCATCGGTATGGCATTTGACGTGATCATGCTGCAGCCCGGTTTCGTACGCGGAAAATCGAAGCCTGAGATGACAATGAGTCGCGCCGTCGAGAACATCGACTTGATCTGCCAGATGGCAGGCAATACACGTCACGTCGGAATCGGTAGCGACTTGGACGGCGGATACGGGTATGAGCAAACACCGTCGGACTTGAATAAGATCAGCGACTTGCAGAAAATTCCCGACATGCTGATCGCACGCGGTTATACAAAAGAAGACGTGGAAGCCATCATGTACAAAAATTGGCTTCGTTTTTTTGGCGAGGTCCTCAGTTAGCGGATTTCGCATGCAGCGATTCAAATCGAAAAAGAACGCAGATCCTCCCGGAAATATCTACAGCATTACAAGGAGACAATTCGCCATGGTTTTGCAATCGACAACGCGATTTTTGAATTGGTCAGCGGTTGCTCGGATGCTGTTACTCGCTGCGCTGTTCAACATTTGCATTGCTGGGCATGCGGTTAGTCAAACGCCAAGCGTCGCTACCGAAAAGCCCCCGTTTTCGTACGTCAAAGCCAATGCCTATTACTTGCCGCCGGAGACGAACACTGAAGAGTCGGGTTACTTTTCTTTGTGCGAAGGCCTCAACGGCAAGATCTACGTTGGCACCGCTGCCTATGGGCGGAACGCGTACTTGGTCGAGTTTGATCCGGTTACAGAAACGATGCGGGTCGTCTTGGATGTTCATAAACTTGCCGGACTCCCGTTGACCGCCACTGGTTACGCGGCCCAATCGAAACTGCACACTCGCAATTTTGTCGGACCGTCGGGCAAAATTTATGTCGGGTCGAAACAGGGTTACGCTTCTGTTGCAGAAAAGCAAATGCTCGAACGCGGCGAATCGATCCCCGTTTATCGTGGCGGGTACGTTATGGTCTACGATCCGGCGACCGATAGGTCGGAAAATCTTGGAATGCCAATGCCGCTGACCGACGAGCGAATTGCCGCTGGCAAGAAGGAAGGCGAAGGCGTGATTGACGTGACGGCCGACGAAGCCCGTGGATTGATTTACGTCATCACTTGCGAAGAACAGCATTGGATGCTCTACGACATGAAATCAAAAAAGTTTCGAGAGCTTGGCCCGATCCTGCGCGACCAACCGAATACGCTGATTGACTCCCAAGGCCGCGCGACCGCGATAACGTCTGATTGGCAAGTTGCTCGCTACAACCCAGATACCGACAAAGTGTCCGTCGACTCGCTCATGGTCGATGGAAAACCCTTTGGGGAATTTATCGGTGAAGGCCGCGTGCATCCAGACTGGCGGTTGGCAGCGGACGGCCGAACAGCTTATTTGCAATTGCTCAACGACTTGCGAATGTTTCGCGTCGATCTATCCGCACCCGAAGGCCAGTCCGTGATTGCCGTAAATCTCGGTAATCGTATCGAAGGCGAAGGGCCCGACTCTCGCGGTTCGATTAGCATCGCCCCCGATGGTCGCGTTTACTCGATGGTAAGAGTTGATAACAAGACAGGATTTGGAACGGGTTATTTGCACCACTTAGTTCGTTTCGACCCAAGTTCGTCCACGATGAACGACCTTGGCGTACTCAAAGTCTCAAATCCAAACTTCTTCGACTTCACCGCCCCACGCAAGAAAAACGAAGATGGCACCGATCGACCAATTCACGGTTTCCACACGCTGCCCGACGGAGCATTGACGCCCTTGCACGTAATCATGTCCACCATCGTCACCCACGACGGCACCATCTACGCCACAACGATCTACCCATTCACCCTGCTGAAGGTAATCGTAACGCCCGGTTCCTAAATTCTCGGAGCAACGTTAGGCATCCCCGTCCCCGTTTATCTGAGCGTTCAATGAGTCGCGGAGCGACGCTAGGCTGTAGCCTGGGACGTGAGTCCCAGGTAAACGTGACCCGCAGGATCGCAGAGTCGCGGAGCGACGGCAGGTGTGCAGATGATTTCCCGCTAAAACCAATTGGCGTTTCCCAAAACCATCATTATCTCTATTACTCGACAATGCTATTTGGCTCGCCCTCTAATCGTCGGCAATGAAATGGCGGTTATACGGCCAACTCGACTGCCAATCACCGTTTATCATGATTACCGCGACAGGCGGGAGCCTGTGTTGCAGTGCGTAGCAAGGCTGGAGCCTTGCTACGAGGGGGAACCATTTCGGGAACTGGGCCAGGCATATTTTTTATCAACGCGACTCTTCACGCAAGCCATAGAATTTTTGAGCGTTTGCATGCCAGAGTTTGCTTCGGTCTTCCTCGGATTTCGAAGCGACGATTTCGCCAAGTGCATCGACCCAGGATCGTAGGGGAGCGCCAAGCAAGCACACCGGCCAATCGCCACCAAAGACGACTCGATCCATCCCGAACGAATCGAGACAGTGGTTAACGATCGGTGCCAAATCCTCGACCTTCCAGTCCTCAGGTGCAGAGGCGATGATCCCAGAAATTTTGCAGATCGTGTTGGGGCGAGCTGCAAGTCTTTCAATGCTCCGACGCCATGCATCTGGATCATGCGCTGGTTTGTTTGCTGAGTCTTTATTGGAACGGAAAACTTTGGGATCAGCATTGCCGCAATGATCAACAACAAATCGCGTATCTGGACACTGCTCGGTGAGCTTGCAACCATCATCCAGTTCGCTTGCTCGCATGCAAAGATCAAAGCTAAGACCAGCTTGACCAAGCTGTTTAACACCGGCAACAAACTTCGGATCAAGGCAGTAGCCTTTGGGAGTCGACTCGCCGTGAAGGACTTGTCGAATTCCCTTGATCTCCTTCCACTCTAGCAACTTGCGAATGTATTTCCCAAAGTCATCACTATTGGGGCGTCCACCTACGACCGCAGCACGCGTCGTCGGTTTTGCTTGTCGGCAAAGCTTGACGACGTACTCCGCTTCGGCAACGTGCTGCGATGGCTCGACGTCGACTTCCATGTAGACTGCTTGAATGCGAAGTCCTTTTGTGGCTTCCGAATAGTTCTTGGGCAAATAATCTCGTCGCAGGACATCGGGAGCACCGCTGAGCCACAGCAGCTTTTGCCAACTCAAGTCCCAAAGATGCTGATGCGTATCGATAATCAACATCTCGTTCGCAGTCGCCCAAGCATGTGAACGTAACTGCGGCGAGCTCAACGCCACACCAGCACCCGCAGCCCCCGCAAGAAAACTCCGGCGCGAAATCGTCATGATGAATCTCCCTGCGATTATTATCGAACTTTTGCAAAACCGGAATTGAGCTTGGAAAAGCCAGTATATAGGAGTTTAACTGCGTTTTATAAAATTGGCGCAGGAATGCCAGTCGGGGGATGGATTTTGAACCGAGGCTGAAGCCATGCCTGCAATTGTCGAGTTTCCAAGCGTGGCTCGTCAAGCGTTGGAAGATTATGGGGATCGGTTTTGGTGCGAGCCGCAACGCAAGCATTTTACGGAGTACCTAACAGGTCTGATGATCGCTGAGAACAAATCCGTAACGGGAATCAACGGTGCGTTCGTGCAAACGACAAATCAATCTTGCTTGAATCGTTTTCTGACAGATTCCAAATGGGATATTGAAGTATTGAATTCTAAGCGATTGGAGTTTCGACGCTTCAGGAAGCGGGAACAATGCGAAACCACCGGAGAGGCCTTTCAAGACCATACGCAACTGTCTTGTGAATTGGTAGACTGGGCTTGTGAGCGTGAAATCCCTGGAGAATTTGCGTTCGATAGCTACTTTACCAATGCGGAAACCTTGAATTACATTGACTCGAAAACAGAGTCAACGGGACGTTCTCGCTGTTATGTTGGTGATCTGAAAATGAATCGCAAAGTGGAATGGAAAGGGAAGGTTATTGGCGTAACCAAATTGGCTGCAACGATCCCCGCATCCGATCGCACAGAGATCCGGAAAGGTGATGTACGTCCGTTGTGCTTTACGACAACTCTAAAGATCCCCAACGTGAATCATCGCGTCCGTATCGTCATCATCTGGAATCATCGACGCGACGAAACACCGCGCAAAGTCCTGGTATCGAATCGCACGAATTGGAAAGTCCACAGAGTGTTGGAAGTGTATCGTGATCGTTGGACAGGAACAGAAACCTTTCATCGAGATGGAAAGCAAGAGTTAGGCATGGGAGATTGTCAGCTTCGTGACGGAGAGGGCCAGACAAGGCATATGTACCTCGTCA
>JANMNK010001126.1:0-5737 GCA_031373875.1 Pirellulaceae bacterium
GCTTCGTCGAGAACGGCATCGAGCTCAGCGCCGACATCGCGATTATTGCCATCAGTCGATTGAGATGTATTTTGATTGGTCATTGGTTACTCCTTCACTTCGGATTTCTTGCCATCGTGTTCGCCAAGGCCCAGGTAATCCCGCAATCGGTCCATGAATCCCTTTCGCTCGGGCGTAACATGTTCGTGTTCAAGCTCTGCTAATTCGCGCAAAAGCTCGGTTTGGCGTTTGTTCAGTTTTTTAGGTACTTCGATTACTGCATGAACCAACAGGTCGCCTCGGCCTCGATTGTGTGGGTCAGGCATCCCAAGTCCACGAAGGCGGAAGACTGTTCCGCTTGCCGTTCCGCTCGCTATTTCCAAAGGTTTGCGGCCGTCCAAGGTCGGTACCTCGAGGGTCGCGCCCAGAGCAGCTTGCGAATAGGTGATCGGCAACTGAAGGATCAGTTCCGATCCTTCGCGATGGAAAATCGAATGTTGACGGACATGGACAAAACAGTATGCATCGCCCGCAGGTCCACCGTCTGGACTCGGTTGGCCTTCGCCAGTTAGTCTCACCCGCATGCCGTCATCGACACCTGCAGGAATGGCTACTTCTAGTTTGGTTTCTTTTGGTTTCAGACCGTGACCGTCGCAATCGCGACATGGGTTTGCGATAGTTCGTCCGCTTCCACGGCAAATGGGGCAAGCCGTTTGAACCCGCAGGATTCCGGTCGATTGGACGACTTGTCCACGGCCTTGGCATCGACGGCACGTTTCGGGCTGAGAACCTTTTTCGGCTCCGGAACCGGAACAGCTATCGCATGGAACATGGCGAGTTAAAGAAACTGTTTTGCGAACGCCTTTGTAGGCTTCTTCAAGATCCAGTGTGACATCGCATCGGACATCTGCGCCGCGTCGAACTCGGGAGCGGCCATTGGATCGGCCAAAGAAGTCTTCGAAAATGGTGCCGCCGAAGACATCACCGAACGCTTCAAAGATATCGCTAACGTCGTGGAATCCGGAAGATCGGGTACCTTCGACGCCTGCGTGGCCGTAGTTATCGTACCGAGCGCGCTTTTGAGCGTCGCTCAGAACTTCGTAGGCTTCCGCTGCCTCCTTGAATTTGGAGACAGCGTCTTCATTACCTTGATTGGAATCAGGATGATACTTCAACGCCTGTTTGCGATAAGCCTTGGCTATTTCGTCCTGAGATACTGAGCGTGCAACGCCCAGTACCTCGTAATAATCGCGTTTGTTTGCCATGAAGAATCATCCCAGAAACCTTCACAGGACTAAGCTACAACACCTTCGACAGGTCGTTTGTCCTTGTTGTCCTTATCCAGATTCGTGACAAGTGCTTCTGTCGTCAGCATCAAGCCAGCGATACTAGCGGCATTGCTCAAAGCAGTACGAACCACTTTGACCGGATCGATAATGCCGGACTTCATCATGTCGACATATTGACCCTTATTCGCATCGTATCCCATACCGATTGGCTTTTGGCTAACTTCGTCGGCGACGACGCTTCCGTCGATACCGGCATTATCAGCGATCTGGCGAAGCGGCGATTCAAGAGCGCGAAGGACGATTTCCGCTCCGATTTTCTCGTCGCCTTTGCAACTATCGATTGCTGCTGTCACTGCGTCTTTGCAGCGAAGCAACGCGACACCACCACCAGGAAGAATGCCTTCTTCGACAGCAGCACGTGTTGCGTGCAATGCATCTTCGACGCGGGCTTTCTTTTGCTTCATGTCGGCTTCGGTTTCAGCACCGACGCTAATGATCGCGACGCCACCAGCAAGCTTAGCAAGGCGTTCTTGATACTTTTCCTTGTCGTACTCGCTATCGGTTTGATCGATTTGAGCGCGAATTTGTGCGACGCGTCGATCGATTTCTTCGCGTTCGCCGCCGCCTTCGACAATCGTTGTATCGTTCTTGTCGACAACGATTTTCTTGGCGCGACCTAGTTGTTCAAGCGTAACATTTTCGAGTTGGATACCGAGGTCTTCACTGATGAAGGTACCGCCGGTCAAGGTTGCGATGTCACCCATCATGGCTTTACGACGATCGCCGAAGCCTGGGGCCTTGACCGCGCAAACGTTCAGCGTTCCACGAAGCTTGTTGACGACGAGCAAGGTTAGTGCTTCGGCATCGACGTCTTCGGAGATAATCATCAAAGGCTGACCGCTGGCACTTGCCTTTTCAAGAATTGGTACCAAGTCGCGAATGTTGCTGATCTTCTTTTCGTACAAAAGAACCAGAGCATTCTCGAAAGTGCAATTCATTTCGGCAGGATTGTTGATGAAGTAAGGCGAAACGAATCCCTTGTCGAATTGCATACCGTCAACATATTCGACGGTCGTTTCGCGAGTCTTACCTTCTTCGACAGTGATGACACCGTCTTTACCAACGCGTTGAAGCGCGTCAGCCAACAGATCACCGATCACCATGTCGTTGTTAGCGCTGATGGCACCAACATGAGCGACTTCTTGACGATCGTTTACAGGGCGAGCCATTTCGTGAAGCTTCTTAGAGGCGGCTTCGACAGCGATATCAATGCCGCGGCGAATTGCCGTTGGATTGCTACCGGCAACGATGTTGCGAAGGCCTTCTTTGAAAATGGATCGAGCGAGAACGGTCGCCGTGGTGGTGCCGTCCCCTGCCAAGTCACTCGTCTTTTGAGCGACTTCGACAACGAGCTTTGCACCCATGTTCTCGAAGCGGTCTTCCAACTCAATTTCCTTGGCGACGGTAACGCCGTCTTTGGTAACCGTTGGACCACCGAAGCTCTTGTCGATAATGACGTTACGACCGGTAGGCCCCATTGTCACTGCGACAGCGTTGGCCAACTTCTCCACACCCGCGAGCATTCTCGCGCGAGCGTGATCGTCGAATAACAATTGCTTTGCCACACTAAGTTTCCTTGAATGAAATGTACGAAATCAAATTTGGACAGGTGACGCCAACAAGCTTTACGCAAGCTTGGCGAGAATATCGCTTTCGCGAAGGATCTTGTAATCTTGTCCTTCGACTTCAACGTCGCTTCCGCCGTAACGGCCATAAATTACTTCGTCACCGATCACGATGCTCAATTGGCCACGATTGCCGTTGTCAAGCAATCGACCTGGGCCTACAGCAACGACTTTGCCGCGTTGAGGTTTTTCTTTCGCCGAGTCAGGAAGAACGATACCACCAGAAGTCATCTCTTCGGCTTCGAGCGGTTGAACTACGACACGGTCATCCAACGGACGCAAACTGACTTTCGCCATTTCAAAACTCCTTAAAACGATTCAATTCAAATATTCAAAAAACCAGTAGACAACTGGCAGGATCAATAAAAACAGGACTACATCATACCGCCCATGTCCATGCCGCCCATTCCGCCCATGCCTCCGCCCATGCCACCCATACCTCCGTGGTCGTGATGGCCATGTCCGCCTTCTTCCTCTTCCTTTGGAATGTCGACGACAAGGGATTCGGTGGTCAGCAACAAAGCGGCAACGCTTGCGGCGTTACTTAGAGCAGTTCGAACGACCTTAGCGGGATCGATGATACCGGCTTTGATCATGTCGCAATACTTATCTGCATTCGCGTCATAGCCTTCGTTTTTATCCTTTAGTTGTCGTACGCGATTGACGACAACTGCACCGTCGACGCCGGCATTGTTTGCAATGGCTCGTAGCGGGTAATCGAGCACGTTAGCGATAATTCGAGCGCCCATGGCCTCGTCGCCTTCGAGCTTGAGTTTCTTAAGAACAGCTTCGCAACGAAGCAAGGCAACACCACCACCAGGAACGATGCCTTCTTCCAAAGCTGCTTGAGTTGCAGCCTTGGCATCATCCATAAGTGCTTTGCGTTCCTTCATTTCGGTTTCGGTTACTGCGCCGACGTTGATTTGGGCAACGCCGCCAGCTAGTTTGGCCAAACGCTCTTGCAGTTTTTCACGATCGTAATCGCTATCGGTTACTTCAATTTCACGACGGATTTGAGCAACGCGTCCTTCAATTTCATCTTTCTTTCCAGCGCCACCGACGATAACGGTATCTTCGCTGCTGATGTGGATTTTCTTGCATCGACCGAGATCAGAAAGCTTGACGCTTTCGAGATCGATTCCCAAGTCCTTGAAAATCGGCTTGGCTGCGGTCAGGGAAGCGATGTCGCCCAACATAGCTTTACGGCGATCACCATAGCCCGGAGCCTTGACAGCACAAACGCTGAGAATGCCGCGCATCTTGTTGATAACCAAAGTAGCCAATGCATCGCCATCGATGTCTTCGGCGATAATCAACAAAGGCTTTTTAGCTTTGCTGATCGCTTCGAGCAACGGGATAAGCTTCTTGTTGTTGCTGATCTTTTCTTCATGAATCAAAATATAGCAGTCGTCGAGTTCGACGGTAACTTGGTCTTGGTTTGTTACGAAGTGCGGAGAAAGGAAGCCGCGGTCAAACTGCATGCCTTCGACGAACTCAACGGTTGTCTCGCTGCCGCGGCCTTCTTCGACCGTGATGACGCCGTCTTTGCCAACTCGAAGGAAGGCATCCGACAAGACGTCGCCAATCGTTGGGTCATTGTTCCCAGCGATGGTTGCAACTTGCTTGATCTCTTTCTTGCTCTTCTCGTTGATTGCAATTGCCGATTTGCTAATCTCTTCGCAAACAACTTCGACCGCTTTGGCAATGCCGCGAGAGAGTGCCATTGGATCGGCACCGGAAGCAACCATTTTCAAGCCTTCGCGGAAAATTGCTTCGGCCAAAACAGTAGCCGTTGTTGTTCCGTCACCGGCAACGTCGTTGGTCTTGCTGGCAGCTTCTTTTACTAACTGAGCGCCGAGATTTTCGAACGGGTCGTTCAATTCGATTTCTTCAGCGACGGTCACGCCGTCCTTGGTAATCTTGGGAGAGCCCCAACCTTTGTCGAGAACTGCATTGCGACCGCGAGGCCCCAAAGTGCTTCGAACTGCACGGGCCAGTTTGGAGACACCTTCTAAGAGCGGCTTGCGAGCCTCGTCATCAAAGACCATCTGTTTTGCCACGTTGAAATTCCTCCTGGAAATAAATGCGTCACACAATACACAGTCAGTGACACGTCTGAGTTTTGAATCTTAACGACTAATTGTTAACCAGCTCTTTTTTCGAATCGCCGGTTACTTGGTCAATTCGAGAGATCGGTAGGTAATAAGGTTGGTCGAGAACGCTGCTTTGGCAGTCTCTAAATGCACTCTCCCGCATGAAGCAATCCGTGTGCCGAAGCTTTTTAAACTAGGATTTGACCCTGAGGGGCCTGCGATTTTACTGGGTTTTTAAATCTTTGGGCAGAATGATTCCAGAGCCCCAGCGAATTGATGGCAGTCATAATTGAGTATTAGTGGTGACTGCCAGAAGTGGGAAGCAGCGAGGAGGACGAGTGCTTTTTCTTACCCAAGAACAGGGATTAGCGAATTTAGGGCGAATCGGCGGAGCGTTGGAATAGGGCAAAGCGTCGCCCATACATTACGAAGAGCTAATGAGGGGACTCTGACAAGATCAGAAACAAATTGCCGTGTATTTCTTGCTGGAAGACGGTTTCAGCGAACAAATCGATACTGTAATCGAGGCAAATTGCCAAATTGACAGCTTATTGGAGTGGCGATGAGGTGGGAAAAAAGAAAGGTCCTGGAAAAATCCAGGACCTTTCGAATTCGTCAGTGGTGATTTTGGAAACGTATACTAATTGTTCCCGGATCCTCCGCCGCCACCCATACCTGGACGACCAGCACC
>JANMNK010001132.1:0-3377 GCA_031373875.1 Pirellulaceae bacterium
CCACAACTTGACTCTTTGGCTGCTCCGGCGAGCCGAGGTAACGGAAGCTTGCCCAGCCTGATATTACCCCGATCAAAATCGCCGATGTCCAAACGGTAAGCTTGCGCGGGGTCTCGGCCCATCCGGGGACTTTCCCAAACATCCAGCAGCTAAACCAGACGCCGATCAACATCGTCATCGCGGCGATTCGATAGCCATCTGAAAACTGGCTGACGAAAAATATGGTCGTGAGCAGCAGCGGGAAAGCCAGGAATTGTTTAAACGTATCCATCCAAGGTCCTGGTTTTGGCAACCAAGCGATCGAGCGAGGGTATATCGCAATCAGCAGATAAGGAAACGCCATTCCCAAAGCAATTCCAAAGAACAAAGTCAGTGTCATCCACCACGGTTGCGTCAATGAACTTGCAATAACCGGCCCCAAGAAAGGACCCGAGCAGGGCGTTGCCAATATCGTTGAAAAGACACCTTTGAAGAACGCACCCGAAGCGCCTTCGCGTGCCATCAACTCACCGCTTTTTTGTGTGTTCGCGAATCCGGGAATGGGAATATCCCACACACCGAGGAAGCTCAATGCCATCGCAAAAATGACGACGGTAATTCCAATTCGGAAATTGAAATCCGTAAACTGCTCGCCCCACAAGAAGACGCTGCCGAAAGCGTCGCGAGCGACAACAATAATGACCGCCAAGGCCATCAAGAACGCAACGATGCCGGCGACGTACCACAGTGTCAAGAATGTCGTCCGGCGATTGTTCCCGCTGCCTTCTTGAACGAAACCTGCAATCTTCAATCCGATGACCGGCAGCACGCAAGGCATGAAATTCAGCAGAAAACCCGCGACCATCGCCAATCCAAAAGAACTGAATAAACCTGCAAGACTCAATGTCTCCGACTCTAACGACTGCGGTTGGCTTGAATCCTTTGTATCGTTTGCGGGAGTCTTGCTGCCGCCGATATCATCGACCCAACTGGTTCGCACTGGCGAAGTGGCGACGATTTTGAATGGTGTTTCTTTCAGCGATACCACACTGATGCCACTGGCGGGATTGTCCGTTATTTCGACTTGCGCCTTGAACTCGATGCCCATCGGCGAATCACAACTTTCGTCGTTGCACGCTTGGTATCCAATGAGACCTTGGATGGTGACTTTACCGTTGGCCACTTGTTCTGGAACGAAGATTGGCACCGTCCACGTCACAGTCGCGTCGTGGTATTCCATGGGTGGTTCACCCGGCAAGTATTCGTGCGGCTTGGCTGGAGACGAAGGAACCGGCATTCCAAATCGGAAGCCAGCTTTTTCTGTGACGACAATCTGCGTCCGAAAATTTGTTTCCTTGTCGGCGATCTTTACGGGATAGACATGGTATCCCTCGTCCGGCTGAGCCGTTATTTTCAGTTCAGCACTGGAGCCGGCATTGATCGCACCGGGGCTAACAAAAGCGGTCCATGTGACGTGGCTATCCGGATCGCGAAATCCTTCATCGGTAACAACCGCGGTTGGTTCCGCAGTTGGTACGGTGGGGGGGGCTGCTTCTTCTGTGTAGAACCCTGCAAACGTCGACTCGACCGTTTCGTCGACGGGCACACAATTCTTGGAGCAGACTTGGCCACTTACCTCGACTTTGAATTTCAGTTTTTCGGGAGTCGTTCCTGCTGCGAACTTAATCGGAGCAGTCCAAGTCACTTTGCCATAATGCTTTTCCGCAGGCACTTGGACATTGCCAAAATCTTCGGTTCCCTTTTCGGGAGGCTGGTCCGGGACGAATGCGCCGGTGACTTCGACATCCTTGCCGACGACCTTGAAAGTTGTCTTGAGAGGACCACCCTTCGGTTGGGTGACAGAATAGATGTGGTATTCGTTTTCAAGTTCGGCCGTAATCGAAAGACGTCCGCGATCGCTGCCTTGGACGGCTTCGAATTGCGAACTGAACGTTGCGGGTACACCAGCAAAGTTATCAAGCCCTGGCAGAGCGCCAAATCCACCCAAACCCGAATTCGGATCTTGAGCAGACGCCTGACCAACCGTCGAGGCCATCCACAGCGCTAATGCAATTAAGAATGACCAAACCATTGCAAAGCGTGTATTCAAAATTCCCTTTGACATTGTCTATCCTGTTTGTATGAACCTGAGGCATTGTGCTCGAACATCAGAATGACGCTTGTTAAAAAGCATCGCGCTTATTCATTCTGGTTTCGAATTCAAATGTTCTCGCATTGTACCTGCTCGATGCAATCGTACACACCATTGGTTTTTCACGTCAACTTGAACACGACCGTTCTCTAGTCTGCACATTATATTCCCACCGAACAAGCGGGGGAAATCGCTCGTTCAACTCTGCAATTGATAGTCAGTGAGTTTACGCTGGATCTCCGCCCATCGTTCACGGGCACCATTTTCCGCATTTTTTAAATGAATATCGCCCGCGACAAGCCACATGAGCCAATTTCTACCGGACAAAAACGTGGAAGCTTCGTCAAGCACCCAAATGGTGTCCAAATCGAAATCCTGCTGGGACTCATTGCAATACAATTGTACCATCGTGTCCCACCGCCCATCGCCTGGGGCGATCAATGTTCCCAACAGTCGTGTCACGTCCAGCATTGGCGTGTCGACGCCCGAAGCCCCTAAATCGATTACACCCGAGACTTGCTCGTTCTCGAAAAGAACATGGGCACGCCAAATATCGCGCAAGATCCAGTGGCATTCCCATTTCTTCATCGCAAGTTGCCGGATGCTGTATTTTAAATCACGAAGTCGGTACTGCGAGTGACGTGCGATGGCTTCGATCAATCCTGCAACTTGAGGGTCACGACGAATTTCTAGCAGGCGTCGATCTTCAAGGTTGAGTATCGGTTGAGCAAGGGAGCGAAGCCTGAATTCCAGACCTGGTGATGGCTGCTGAACTGGGCCGATTGTCTTGCATACGTTGTGAAATTGAGCAACGGATTTCATGGCGTTGCAAAGCTGATCCGTTGTGATTTCACCCAGCGAAGCGATAGGTTCTCCGGGACGCCAACTGCACAATTCCCACCAGCTATCTTGGTCGGCAAGCAACGATTGCCCATCGGGCCAAGCGAGCAATTGTGGCATCTTGTCAAATCCACTCGACACGACGCTTCGTTGAAAGTGATGGATGCGGCAAAGTTTTTCCAACGCGAAATCGGTGTTTGGATATTGCTTTAAAGCATAGGTTCCTTGCGGCGATTGAATTCGATGGACCGATGATCGACTGAGGCCTTTCGTGATTGCCGCCACATCGTCGATGCAACCGAGCAAGCGCGTTAATTGTTCGCGAACACGTTGAGGTATCTCATCCATGGAGCAATAACTTTCCCAATCGCTGGCGAAAACGATTTTGGTTAAACAAACACTCGAC
>JANMNK010001151.1:0-6982 GCA_031373875.1 Pirellulaceae bacterium
GCTCAATTCCCAGGCCGCCGTTGCAGGACAAACTGCAGAGAAGGAAGCTTGGGTGACTTCCGCCGCAAACTCGGCGATGGCTCGCTTCGAATTCGAAACTTCGGGCGGTGAAATTGAAATGAGCATCAAAGTGATCGGAGCCGCAGCCTCCACATCTTATGCTGTCTCCTTAAATGATTTCACTCTTGGCCAATTAACCACCGACGATCGAGGACGGGGTAAAATGGTACTCAGCCAAGGCGATGATAACCGCGATCATTTGCCTTTGCCAAATAACTTGCCTCCCATTACCGCAGATACAGAACTAGTCATTGGAGACATTGTTCGAGGACGATTGTCGACGTTGGCGGGTAACGATGACAACGGCGGGCACAGCGTTGGCAATCATTCAAACAGCAACACTGGCAGTACGGGTGGATCATCGAACTCTAACAGCGGTGGAAATTCGAGCAACTCCAATCAGTCTGAATCGGAGTGGCTAGCGACATTTACTAACGTTGGGAAATTCCGCCGCAAAGCTGAATTCGAAACTGAGACAGAGCGTGGAATAACCAAGAGCAAGTTCAAAGCCCAGGTCGAAGGCGGCGCAGCCAACACGACTTATGAAGTAACCGTCGGTGGAATTTCGGTCGGCCAAGTCAAAACCGACTCTCGGGGCAAAGCCAAGTTGATTCTCTCCACATCGCCCAAACAAGGCGAATTGGCCCTGCCAGCCAACTTCCCGACAGTTGATGCAACAACGGTCGTGACGATTGGTGATGCGTCGGCAACATTTGTTCGAATTCGCTAATTCGAATCGATATCGGAATCCGCTGAATCGAGCGACGACTCAGAAATAGCGGATTTCTTTAAGGAAAACGCTGGAAAGGAAGCCACTCTGGTTCAGGGTGGCTTTCTGCCATTTGACAGACTTTCGCATTATCGATCATCATGAATGTTTGCCATGATACAAAACCAAAGTGAAAACGGTCTTATGATGGATCAACAGCCTGACAACTCAAGCGACCGAACTTTGATTCGTCAGCTTCAGCAAGGTCAGGATGACGCCGCTCTCCAGATCTACATGCGCTATGCGGAACGGCTCATTCGGCTGGCTCGCCGACAGACGCCGCAAGATATGGCAAGTCGTTTTGATCCGGAAGATATCGTCCAATCCGTATTCCGCACATTTTTCCGGCGGGCTTCTTCGGGCCAATATGCACTGCCTGAAGGCGACGAACTGTGGAAATTGTTGTTGGTGATCGCGCTCAATAAAGTCCGTGCGCAAGGTGCGTATCATCGGGCCAAGAAACGCGATGTTCGCAGGACCTCGTCCCTGCCCCAAGACCGCGACGATTTGGTAGGCCGAGCGGATGAAGACGCGGCTCGCTGGATTCTCGAATCATCGATCGATGACGTCATCAAACGACAGCCAGAAACGAATCGAGAGATTATTCGATTGCGTATCGAAGGCCACGAGGTTCAATCGATTGCCGAGCAAACGCAACGTAGCAAACGAACGATCGAACGCGTGCTGCAAAACTTCCGTACTGAACTACTCAAAGAAATTTCCATAGGCAAAGACGGCGAGAGCGCCGCTGATGAACAATGAACGCAGCACGGACGATGCCCAATAGCGAATCGGCTTCAGTGCAAGCCACGATCGACGTCGACTTGATAATCGATGCTTTTGAAAAGGATATTGCTCGCAACGGTATTCAAGCGGTGGACGTGCGCGCACACGGCAGCCCATTCCTGTCCGACACGAATTCCGAACTTGGCAAGCAGGCAGCCATCGAACTACTGCGGGTTTGGATGGAACACCGCTGGCATCAATTCTTGCCGACAACCGTCGACCAATGCAAAGCCTGTTTTCCTGAACTTGAATTTTCCGCTGAACAGCTTTCTCTGCTTCGCTTCGAAGAACAACGTTTGCGAGCGCAATCGATGTCGCAATCGCTTCGCAATCAAAGCAAACACATTCCGCTCGATCAACTACCGGTTCCCGGAGAATCGTGGTGCGATTTTGAACTTCTTGAGTTGCTAGGTCAGGGAGCTTTTGCTCGCGTCTACTTGGCAAGGCAGAAATCGATGGCGAGTAGGCTTGTCGCGCTCAAGCTTACTTATCGAAATACTTCGGAATCGCAATGGCTTGCCAAGCTTCAGCACTCGGCGATCGTTCCGATTTATTCTATTCACCAATCCGAAGGCATTTACGGTATTTGTATGCCTTATCTCGGCAACACGACGCTGGCAGATATTTTCCACGATATCTCTCGCGACCCTAAAAAGCTGATCGCCAAAATATCGGCAAAGAATTCGCACGGCGGCAAATCCCTTCTTAGTACCTTGGCCGCCCGCAATCATCGTTTGACGACCATCGTTTCGTCACGCTCGACATTGGATGGCACGTCGAATATTGCTAGCTGCGCGCGCTCTATTATTTCCGGCGAAGTGACTGCAGCCCCATCGGCTACGGATTTAGCTAAAACGCTACCTAGTTTCAGTGCACTTCAAGACGTTTCCATCGCCAGTTCTCCCGTTGCGCATCTGCTGGCCAAGTTTGACTATTTTCAATCGCTCTTGTGGATTTTTTCCCAACTAGCAGACGCGCTAGCGTGCGCTCATCGCGCAGGCATTCTGCACTCGGACATCAAGCCAGCGAATATCTTGCTTGCCGCCGACGGACAACCACGACTCTTGGACTTCAATGTCGCATTACTCGCATCGACGGAGTCCGGATCGCAGGCCTCGCAGCAACTTGGCGGTACAATTGCGTATATGTCGCCTGAGCACCTGCGCGCTATTCATGACCCAAGTGAGTCGATCGACGAGCGAAGCGATATCTACTCGCTCGGACTTGTTCTGTTTCAAATGCTGACTGGAAAATTACCAACTACCGAAGATACAGCAATCCACAATTCGTTAGGCGGTGCGTCGGCAACATCTATTCCTTCGTTACGCGAGTTTAACCCAAGCCTCTCTCCGGCATTGGTCGCCATTGTGGATCGATGCCTGCACTCGGAACCCGCTTGGCGATATCAAACTGCCCGCGATCTTTACGACGATTTGATGGCACAGCTTGAGTACAAACCTCTCATCCACCAACCTGAGCCTAGTCGTACAGAGCGCCTTGGAAAATGGTTTCATCGGCATCCTCGACTCTCGTCGGCGGGAACGATTGCTTCGATCGCAGGCGTTTTGCTTGTCGCGACCGCTTTGGCGCTAGTAGCTCGCAGTCGCCAGTTGTTAACGGCCGATTGGCAGCGGCGTTGGACGCAGATTGAATTGCTTGAACCGGAAACGATTAGCTACCTTACGGCGACCGATCTTGCGTCGGAATTGATCCCGGAAGCCACGGGCAAGCTCCATCAACTGCTGGGTTTAGTCGCGAAAACTGATCGGCCTGAGGAGGTCGATCAAGCTTTCTTGAATTCCTATGGACCCAAGGAACGCGAGGGCCTCGAAAGGCGATTGAGCTTTCTTCTCGCACTTGATGCCGGCGTCGATACAACTGCTGGTGATCGTGCCGCGCCAGGATTGATCTCCAATTTGAAGAAGCAATTGCAATCTAGGGCTTCATCGCAATCGACGCCGGATACATCCGCCACGGACAGTTACTTGAAAGGTGATTTCATCGAAGCAAGTGTAGCATTACAGACACAACTGCAAGCTTCCCAGCAAGATTACGCCTCCTGGCTGATGCTTGGCAATTGTCATGCAGGATTGCAAGACCATGCCGCGGCTCAGCAATGCTATACGGCGTGCATGGCACTACGTCCCACAATCGCTGTCCCGCAGTTCTTTCGTGGAATTTCTCGATTGCAATCCGGTCAATTCGAAGCGGCAATCGAAGATTTTGATGCTGTAGCCAAGCGGCAAACTGACTGGACATCGGCTTACTTTAATCGAGCTTTGGCCGAACAAGCTTTGGGACGATTTGAAGACGCGCTTTCGTCGCTCAATTTGGCCATCGAGCGAGGTGACCGATCCGTTCAAGCTTTCTCCGTTCGAGCACAAATTCATGCTATGTTAGGACATGGGAGCGAACAGCAAGCAGACGTGGCTCGCGCGCTTGCGGCAAAGCCTCGTACGGAAGAAGACTGGATCGTCCATGCGCTCTTGAATTTGGATGCAGGCAAAACTGACGCCGCAGTTGAGGAACTTGGCCAAGCTCTTGTGCGGTTTCCTAATTCGCTCGATGCTCGGCAGAATTTAGCTCACATTTATTCGGACGTTGCCAATCAACCGAATCTGGCAATGCAGCAAATGGAGGCTTTGATTCAAGCCGATCCGGAAAATCCCGTCAGATTGGCAGGTCGAGCTGTTTTGCTTGCTAGGCAAGGTCAGATTGAGCTTGCACTTGAAGACTTGCGACAAGCGACCGCAGGCGACCCGAAGCTTCCGATCATACAATATCAAATAGCGTCCTGTTATTCGCTAATTGCCAACCATCAGGAACTAAAAGGCGTGAACGATGATCGACAACGTTCTGAATTGGACCGTACTCGGAAATTCGCTCAGTCTTGGTTTGCTAAATCCATTTTGCATGATCCCCAACTAATGGCCATCATCGAAACGGACGCGGATTTTGTTTGGTTTCGAAAACAGCCCGAATACTCCGTTATTCGTAACGCGATTGAGGTGCTGACCAAAGCCCAACAACGTGAGCCCAACCCGATTGAGAATTTACAAGAATAAGTTGCTGTATTTGTAGCAATGCCCGAAGAAAGAAATGTGATGCGAACCATATCCAAATCGACTTATCACTTAACTAAGTTGGTTCAAACTGCATGGAGTTGGGCATTAGGTTCAGGGAAGTTATCTCGCGCATCTGGAAGACGTCACGCTTTGGAACGCCGTTTACGAAAACCGCAATTCGAAGGTCTGGAACAGCGGCAAACGATGTCGTCGTCGGAATTATTAAGCTTTGGTAGTTCCACGTTTAGCTTTGCACCCGACCATACGATGATTGGACGTCGGCAAAGCGATTGGATTCAGACTTTGGATTCTTCGCTCAGCCGGAGCGCATGGGAAATGGCTTTTGCCCGCGCGCTGCAGCGTTGGTCTCTGTATTCGGAAATCAATTTTGGTTTTGTGGATGATAACGGAGCTGCGACGGGTGTTTATGGACCATCGGAGGGTGACCAGCGATTCGGGGACGTTCGTATCTCGGGATTTAGTTTGCCACAGAGCGTGTGGGCGGAAGCAATTTCTGAGCAGGCTCGCAATGCAGGAAATTGGGCAGGCGATATAGTTTTTAACTCCCAAGTGAGTTGGAACGATCCAGTCAAGCTTGAGTCGGTAGCGGTCCATGAGATCGGCCATGTGCTTGGTCTGGAGCACAGCACCGATCCAAACTCTCCCATGTTTGAACATGGTCCCAGCACGCATCTACAGCCTACTTCGGCGGACTATGCTACGCTCAGAAATATTCACGGTATACGCCGACCGGATGCTAACGAAAAAAATAATGGCAACGATACGCTGAATCGGGCTACGCGAATAAAAGGTAATGTGGATGACCTGACAGCGAATGAAAAATTTGATGGTTCGCAAATTTGGATTCAGTTCGGCAGTTTACTGAACGCGGCGGATATCGATATTTTTCAAGTTAATACTGATCTCAACTACACAGGCCCCCTGTCAATCGAAGTCCGCACCAAAGGCCTCAGTCTCGCACGTTTGAAGGCTGAATTGCTGGATTCGGCCGGCAACATCCTTTCTACAACCAGTATTGATGGAGCGTTTGGTAGCTTTGCGACTTTGACTCTGACATCTTCGCTCGCCGATTCGCGTTACTATGTTCGTATCAAATCCGGATGGCATCCATTTTGGGCGGTTGGAGATTACTCTGTTACCGTTGCCCATCCTGATACTTTTGTGGTCGACCGGCAGCGAATTGCGGATTGGTCTCTAAACGCGCACAGGTGGTACTTCGATAGCGAGGGAGCCGAACGCGGCTTCACTTGGCTGACGACCATGCAGACCACCGATCAGCCAATACTGGATGACGAACAGAACTTAAATGATAGTATCCAAACAGCTATCGATCTCCAACCCTCGGTAGTCACGCCGCTTCGCACAGTCCATCGGATTGTGGGTACTTCTGTTTCGGCAACGGACCGCGATTACTATCGAGTTCAATCGCCAACAAACCTGATTGGCCCGATTGAATTGACGATTGATGTCGAGTCCCTCAAATTGAATGGGTTGATACCAGACGCCGTGATCTTTAATGCCAACCAACAACGAATTCCGTTCGAAGTTCGAGCACGCGGATTTGGCAATGTGCAATTAGTCGTGCCTGGAATTCAAGCTGGAAAAGACTACTACGTTCAAGTTCGACCGGCCCAGGTTCCCGTTCAAAGGTATCGCCAAGGGAACTATGCGTTGACGCTGACTTGGGGAGCACCGTCGATTGCTCCCGAAGTTTATGCATCAGGACGCTTGACCACAGCAGCCCCCATTTTCGAATCGCGGTTATATGTCGCGCAGCCACAGTTATTTGCTATGGCGCTCGATAACGTCGCGACGAATCCGCTGATTACAAATGGACAAGTTTGGGTAACGTTGTACGATTCGCTGCTGCGGGTTGTGACCAAAATTGCTTCGCCCATCGGCCAACTGCGATCGCTGCCAGCCGTGCTTTTGAATCCGGGGACATATTACATACAAGTCACCTCAGCCCTTGCTTCGGGCGGCACGCCCCCTGACATCGACTTCCGGCTAGTGGGAAATCGTCCATCGCGCCCCATTGGTCCAGTCATTGCTAATCCCGGCACGAGTCCCAAATTCGTTTGCCCTGGAACGACGGATCGCTATTGCTATCCGAGCAAACCGTCTACGCCAACCACCTACGGCACAGGCGGCAGACCCGCAGTCGCGCTGCCGACGCCCACCGTCCCGGCCCGACCCGCCGATCAGTGGTTCTGGACTCCACCTTCTTAAACTTGTTACGCCAGTTTAGTGTCACGACAACATGCACCGATGCAGCAGAGCG
>JANMNK010001153.1:0-2803 GCA_031373875.1 Pirellulaceae bacterium
CCGGTGGCGTTTGATTCGCGTCAGCCGCCGCCTTTTGTAATTTCCTGATCAAATCAGCTTGTCGAAAACATATAGAACGTACTCACGAGGAGCGTAGCCAGGCCATGCCGAGCATTCCCTATGTAATTGAAAAAAGCGGCCGCGAGGAGCGGGTCTACGACATTTACAGTCGTCTACTTAAGGACCGCATCATATTCCTCGGCTCGCAAGTCGACGATGAGATCGCAAACGCTCTCGTTGCCCAAATGCTGTTCCTTCAGTCGGATGATCCCAAAGCCGACATTCACATGTACATCAACAGCCCAGGCGGTAGCGTCAGTGCTGGGATGGCCATCTATGACACGATGCAATTTGTGTCTTGCGATGTTGCGACCTATTGCATCGGGCAAGCTGCTTCGATGGGCGCGGTTCTGTTGACGGCTGGGGCAAAGAACAAAAGGTTTTCGCTTCCGAACTCACGCATCATGATTCACCAACCTTTGGCAGGTATGCAAGGTACTGCCGAAGACATCGCGATTCACATGCGCGAGTTCAAACGCACCAAGTCTCGACTGAATGAGATTTTGATGAAGCATTGCGGCAAGGATCTAGCAACGATCGAAAAAGATACGGATCGCGACCGATTCATGGATCCCGAAGAAGCCGTTGCTTACGGTTTGCTGGACCGCGTAATCGAGTCCATGCCACGACCGCCGGAAGCTTAGTATGGACGTTTGGCATAACGCCAAAGGTTGACTTCGACGTCATTGCCAAGTTTCGGGCCAGCATTGCTTCGACCATTTTCAATCAAGCTCTCCATCATCATGGAGAGCTTTTTTACTTTATCTGGTTCCGTGGCAATCAAATTATTCGACTCCGCCGGATCAGCGTCGAGATTGTAAAGCTGCATATCGTTTATCGGCGGATTCTTGGCACCCGGTCGCGGCTGACTCCAGCCTCCTGAATCGCCGCAAAAAATCAGTTTGTGCGGCCCGCTTCGAATAGCGAATGATCCATTAATCGCATGGTGGACGGTCGCGGAACGAATTGGAGGGCATTGCGGATCGTCAAATAGCTTGCGCCAACTGAAACTGTCGGGGCCGGCTTCGTCTGGCAATTTCGAATAGACAATGTCCGCAAAAGTGGCCATCAAGTCGGTCAAGCAAGTCGTTTGCGAAGAAACCGAATCCGATTGAATATGATTGGGCCATCGCACAATAGTGGGAACCAAATGCCCGCCTTCGAAAATATCCGACTTCATGCTTCGCCGATTATTCGAAGGATCGTGTCCTGCCAGCTTCAGCTTTTCAAAATCGGCTTCAGGTGAGCAACCGTTATCGCTCGTAAAGACCACCAATGTATTTTGACCAAAATTGCTCCGATCCAGTGCATCCAAGATTTGACCGACCGCAGCGTCTTGCTGCATGACAAAATCTGCGTATGCATTGATACCGCTTTTTTCATGCCATTCTGGGCTCGGAACGATCGGCGTGTGCGGCGAAGCAAACGCGAGGTAGAGAAAGAACGGTTGGTCGGTCTTTTTCGATTGATGTCGTTCGATGAAATCGATAGACGCTTGAGTCAGCGCGGGCAACACATTTTCCGCCTCAAAATTTTCGGCTGCCGGACCCTTCCGGCTTTGTGCCTTGCGACCCAGCATAAGCGGAAAGCTCTTGTCTACTGTCGGCACAATCTCCACGCGGTCATTTCGAAGGTAAGTGTACGGCACCATATCCAGCGAGCCGCTGATGCCAAAAAACTCACCGAACCCAGCAGCGATTGGTCCGCCGGAAAACGGGCTATTATAATGCACATTCCAGTTTTGCGACTCATTTTCAATCGACAGTTCGTTGACCGATTTGCCTGCTACCAATTCCCAGTCCAGCCCCAAGTGCCACTTGCCAATACAAGCCGTTTGATACCCTTGCTCCTTTAACATTTTCGGAATCGTCAGTTGTGTTGGGCTAATCAACGAAGGGCTCAGCCCACCTAGAACGCCTTGTTGCAAACGCGTTCGCCAAGCGTAGCGACCGCACATGATCCCGTATCGCGTGGGCGAGCAAACAGCGGAGCCAGAATGGCAATCGGTCAGACGCAGCCCTTGGCGAGCAAGTTGGTCGAGCCGTGGCGTTGCAATCTTCGACGATGCATTAAACGCACCAACGTCGCCACACCCCAAGTCATCACAAAGGATAACGATCATATTGGGACGGTTTGAATCCTGGTCCTTGATCGACTCGTCTGCCATCGATCGTGTAAAGACCGAAAACGCCAGTTGCACCAACAGGACCAAGGGAGTCATTCGCAAGCGTCCAAGGGAACAAACGAACAAACACAAAATGCTCATGATCGAAAACCTCTTACGAGTAGGAATGCGTTAGCTCAAGAGTAGCATGATGGGCCAAGATGGTAACACAGGCATTCCTGGAGGTCTTTGTTTTGTGGCCCCTGCGGCAGCAGATTTTGAGGCCAGTGCCAAGCCATCAAAATCACGCGGAAATTGCAGTGTTTTTACGGTACAAAAAAATGTGCTGCATTTGCAGAAAAACCAATAAATTGTGGGCTCAAAAGCTCGTTTGCGCAACTCAAAACGGATCGCTTCGGTTAGAATACTGGCGAAGTCAAAAGCGACTTCTTTACGATGTTTTTTAAGGTTGATTCGGCGGGGATTTTTCCCGCGAAAATTGGTCCTCCGAGAAAAGGTTTTTCATGTCTCAAGGAAACGAAAACGACGCTAACAAAGACGATTCCAAAGCTCCCGCACCAGGTGCAGAGCAAATCTCTTTAGATCGATCGGATTATTCTGCAGACGACTTGAAACACC
>JANMNK010001164.1:0-2556 GCA_031373875.1 Pirellulaceae bacterium
GGCGGAGGCAGCGTTGGCTCAGTGGTCCATGAAATCGACCAGTCGTCAAGATAGTGCAGCCATTCGAACGTCGGCAATTGTCTAAGCCAGGCTTTAGCAACAATAGCACTTCCAGCGGTTGAATTTCGTACAAGCCGTGTCGAAGCCGGAAGTTCATTATTACCGGCTTTACCCTTGCGGCATTGCGGCCCGCTACACGGCACGGAGGGTGGATAGATGCGAAATCGCAAAAGTCCGTCAACATACTCGAGTTGGTTGTCTAGACGCGATTGACGCCAGCCCTCGGTGGCGCCATTGGATTGGGACATTTGTTGGATTCGGGAATACCAGCCATCACGATGAAGCCAATCACAGCCAGCTTGAGCGGAGTTAACAAAGCAAACGTCAGCCGCAAAGAAGACGAAATACAGCATCCAAGCATGCTTAATTGGCAAACTTGACGACAAACCAGTTTTTTGGAAAAAAGAACTTCCAAACATGGCCAACTGACTATCTTCTGCGGATGATGAATTGCTGTGGGTTGCGAACGCGTTTCGGATGACAAGAATTTCGCCGAACTTTTGCTTTGTTCAAGCCTATCCGAGCTAGTACGTAAAGTCAAACTGGATTCGACACCGGAGTTTCCAACACCTCGGAAAAACTTGCCTGACTTTCGGGGAGGACTAACTTTCGAGGAAGGACTTTGGCGGGCTATTCGTCCGACTGAGTCGTTTCCCCTTTTCGCTTGGCACGGTAGGCCGTAGCCAGTTCGGCGTCGTCGGCGACAAGATCCAGCAGCTTTTGTTTGATAGCCTCGCCATCGCCAATCGAAGTTATTTCACGCAGAGTATTATCCATGTCAGGCAAATCGTACAAAAATGAGCCGATTGTTTCGTAACAGGCCTCCTGGGCAGCCCGGCCCCAACCCGATTTCGACAATTGGAAAGCATTCAGTTCTTGTTCGTATTGCCCCTCCATCGGAAACGCCAAATAGGGTTTTTTCAAGAACAGGGCCTCGCTGATCAAGGTAAATCCGGCAGTGGCAATCACCGCTTTGGCCGCTGCCAACTTCTCAAGGAATCTGGGTCTGGACGGTTCATAAAATTCCAAATTTCCATCCTGCCCTTGTGGTCGACCAGTTCCATAGACCAAAAACCGTTCTCGCGAAAATCGCTTTAGCAGGTCGACGAGCGAATCAAAGCCATTGGTCACATAGACCAAGATCGCATCACCTTTTGTCGTGACAAGTTGTCTCACTTCCGCCGCCACCATTGGCGGAAAGACAAAGGTACGATCGTTCTTGGGTTTGCCGGGAACGAGACTGGTTACAAGAGCAACGTCGGGACTGGGAACCATCATCCGGATGATCGTTCGCGTCATGAGCGCCTCTTGCTCGCGGTCTTCGGGGATTTCGTGTTCGACGTAGCGCATCCGATGCTGGTTGTCGAGAGAAATAAGCGGCAGAGCAAAGTGATGAGCCAGTACGGCCGTCATCGGTTCAAAATCGGATATCACACAATGTGGCTCGTAGGTCTTGAATAACTCGCGCAATGCAAAAACTTTTCGTCCCGCATCCGGCAGTCGTTTTAAGTTCTCGGTAAACGTTTTGACAATCGACACGCGATTGTCCGAGCTTCCGATCGTCAATCCCTCGATTTCGAAAATGTCGAATTCATCGCCAAGGTTGCGATACCCGCGATCGTAGCTGCACAATTTCACTTCATGTCCGTTAGCGATTAATGCACCAGCCATTTCGCGTGCGCGACTGGAGTGCCCACTGCCTTCGCCAGAAAAACCGTAAAGTACTCGTGTCATCGCATCACTCCCGTTCCTGGTCCAACATCGGTTGCTTAGGGTAGACTTTCGATCGTAATAGAAAGCGTAAAATTTAGACCGTGGAAAAATTTCATTTGCGTTCCGTGGCTGGCATCATCATCTGCTTGAAAATATCTGCTTGAAAAGAAATTCACTTTCAAAAATGCTGGCCGATGAACCGTGTCGCAAAGTTTGATCGTGAATTACGCATTTCGGGATATCATGGCAGAACATAACCCGTTGTCCACTAACCTCAGGGAACATCGGTGGTCGATATGGATGGTGATTTCTATCCAAGACTTGTTGGAGCGTTTTGTTGGGTGCTTGATTAGACTCTGCTTTCGTCGGGATGAGACTATAACGTCATCATGTTCCAAACGTCGGTAATCCATTACAATTCTCGTTTAACGTTTAGCAATAATTCGCTGCGCATTCGTTTTTCCTGCCTCGAATCGACTCCACAAAACCGATCTCTTTACATATTCCATTAAACGATGATTTGGCTTCGGCCGAACACCATTACGTTTTAATTGGCCTTGGGTCTTTATGATTATTCAAACTGAAACAAAGAATTCGTCTTGGCCCAACAGTTGTTCAACGCGACACACCTGGGAACACAAGCTTACGGTGACTTTGGGTAACGGAAATGCGTGGAATCGGTTCCTTCAAATTCTCGCTTTGCTTTCCCTTACCTCTGTCGGATGTGTTCCACGACCTGAAAATGAGGTCGTTCTGTATACGGCAGTCGATAGGGAATATGCG